>JBGTNK010000182.1:0-3808 GCA_041743125.1 Chitinophagaceae bacterium | reverse complement strand
CAAGTGAAGGTGAAAGGCCTCTTTTCGTGCTGCCAACCGTTTTTGTTTATGGAAACTTCGGTGGCTTGTCCGGGTGTGAAGTTGTACTGCCGGGGTTTTTCAGTTACGATTTGTAATACATCATGAGTGATGTTCTCAATTGATTTTATTTTTACATGATGTTGTTGCATATCATTTAAGCCTTTGAATGATTATTCCTTTCTTATATACTATTGGAAAAATTCCTTTTTTGCAAAAGTGCTTTTAATTTTTTTACAAAGACTTAAGATACTCGACCAAATCATTTTTTTCTGCTTCAGTTAAAGCGAGTTTTTTGAAATTGTTGTAATGATTTACTACATCCATTAATGTTGCGAATCTACCATCGTGATAAAAGCCACCTTTCATGTGTGTCCATAGACCTTTTAACCCTTGTGTTACATAAGTTTTATCAGGTGAGCGGTTTGCCTGGAAATCATCAATACCTATATCCGATGGTTTGTGTGTATTCCATCCGGGTTCGGTAAACAAAGGAGGAACGTGGCAACCTGCGCATTTTGCTTTACCGTTAAATACGAGCATGCCCCGCTGTGCTGCTTCTTTATTATAAATGCTATCCGGTGCTTTAGGTGCCGGGATTGCTAATTGATAAAATTGTAATGCTGCAAGTTTACCTGTTATCATGTCGGGATTATTGCGTTTGTTTCCTGCACCTGTTTTAGCCGCAACCGGATATTTTTTAGCATCGTTAAGCCGCTCATCGTAAAAGGTTCCATTACCTGCCAGTTCAAGATTTGAAACAAAAGCATTCCAGTAAGTAACGTCGCCCCATCCACCTGTCCATGTATGGAGCGTATGTCCTGCATGTCCAAAAGCTTCTGGTATTAAAGTAGCCGCTGATTTTCCATCGGGGCGAAATGCTTTGCCGTCTAAATTGAGCAGGGCATCAAATTTACCGGGCCCCCAGCTTGCCAAGACTTTTTTAACGGTGGCTACATCCACACCTAGTGCATCGGTGAGAGGTTTTAAATTGGGAGCCATGGATATAATCGCTCCAACATTTAAATCGCGGTTTGCCCATCCGTCAAGGCGACGGCCGATGCCGGGAGCAAATGCATCATCAACTGTTGAATGGCAGGACGCACATGTAATACCAATAGCTTTGAGATTTTTATTATCATCAAAAGTTCCTTTTACCCCTACCACTGCATTAAGCTGTAAAAGTGTGAGTGTAACTGCCGGGTCATCTAAATTTACTTTTCCTGCTTTAATGGCTGCTGCAACATCAGCAGGTATGGCATCCATGTCAACTTTTAATCCTGCTCCAAGTGCAGCATTGGGAGATAGCCCCGGGCCAATGCCGCCATTTTTTTCACCGGCAATAGCTTTGTTTAATTGAAGTGCATCTGTCCAATAAGTTTCGTCACCAAAGGTTTCGAAACGAAATGTTTGCCTACCTTCCGCCAACATTTTATTTGCATTATCAGTGATTGGGTCTTCATTTTCTTTCCCTGTGCTTTTGGTTTGACCATTTGAATAATTTGTGCATTGGATCAATTGACTTACTGAAACAAAAAGCACAAGTATTCCAATGACGAGTGTTGTTTTGGTGGAAGTGATTTTCATGACACTAAATTTTGTTGAAGTATAAATCTATAGAGTGGATGAAAGGGGAAAAAGTTACAAATCAAGCTAAAAAACTTTAGCGGAAAAATGGGTGTTTGTTTCTAATCTTATAAATATTTTTTTCCCGCCCGTAGTCCTCCTCTCCTTAACCGTTCAGCCTATGTCTCCATATGAAAATTTGTGTGCCGGCTATGGAACAATGGGCTTTGTGTAACGTAAAGCCAAATTGAATACTTTTATGCTATGAATATGAATATAACCCGGCCTACTGCAAGGCCCGGAGTCCGCTCAGCACAGAGCCGTGTTGTGAAACTCCGGAAGAAACAAACAAATATATAAAGTTGGAGGAAGCCAAGCTTGTGTTGATATATGATAAACAACAAAAGCGTTATTCAGGTAAATGGATTGATACCAATTAATGCAAATATTAATAAACAAATATGCAATCGAAAGCAAAAACACCGGATGACTATATCGCTGAATTGCCGGCGGATAGAAAAGAAGCGATCATAAAATTGCGCAGGGAGGTGTTGAAAAATCTTCCGAAAGGTTTCAAAGAAGTGATGGGTTACGGAATGATGGGTTATGTGGTTCCCCATTCCATTTATCCTGCGGGTTATCACTGTACACCTTCGGATCCCCTGCCTTTTGCAGGTTTTGCCAGCCAAAAGAATTTTATCGCTTTCTATCATATGGGTATTTATTCTGATCCTAAGCTCCTGGAATGGTTCGTGAAGGAATACCCGAAACATACCGATGCTAAACTGGACATGGGAAAAAGTTGTATCCGTTTCAAAAAGCCCGAAAAGATCCCTTTTAAATTGTTTGGTGAGCTGATGAGCAAAATAACCGTGAAGGATTGGATCGGAATGTACGAATCGGTGCTTAAGAAGTCTAAAATAAAAAAATAGTGCGGCCCTCTGAGCCGGATCTCAAGAGTAAACGCCAGATCGCCTTCCTTGATTTTCGGATCATTTGAATGGTCGTCCCCGAGATAATGTATCCTGGAATGTTGTATTTTTTATCGAATCCTTTGTTGGTGTTTTTGCATACGCACAACTCCGGCACATAATACACAACACAGGCCCCTTACAGGATTCGAAGACTGGCAGAAGTATAATAATAAAAGAAATAATATAGTTTGAAAATCAATAAAAAATCTGAATGAGTAACGTAAATTTAGGAGTTGTATGCAAGTTTATAATACTCCGTTAATAAAATTCTTTTGTCTAATTATAATAGTTTTTCTATTAGCAATTAGTGTATCTAACAGCCAATCAATAAAACTTTCTTGCATTGAAAAAGAAAGAAAAAATGAAGAAGGGAAAGATTCTATTCAAATCAAAACCTGTTTTATCAAAAATTTTAAATTCGTTTCCACTTCGTACCCAGATTACGCTGGGAGATATGTCTATTCTGAACAGGAAGTTTATGTTCGCAAAAAGGATAAATATATTAAAACCACTAATTCTAATGTATTTAATAAGAATCAAAGTGAATTGCTAGCAACAATAAATAAAAAAATCTTACAAGATTTTCACAGTTTCGCATCTGATTCCAATACAAAGAAATGCCTAACAGAAATTGATTCACTTCCGACCTATAAAATGGACGATCTTGAAATATCATTTTATGGCGACAAGATCTGGTTCGAAGTTCATTGGGGATTAAGTGGTGCATGCAGAAATGCAGACGGGACAATTGTCACTTTTAAAGTTAATGAGATCAAAAAATATTTTAAGTAAGAAACCCTGCATACATCAAGAGTCACTGTTGCGCAACCTTAATTTCAAAAAATATTTTTTAGTTTACGCTTACGAGCATTTAGATGATTGGGTGCCGTCGATATTTCACACAGTCGTTGGTGTTAAGCCGGGCAATTTGGTCTGGCAATACACCAACGACATGCATTGAAAACAGATTGAGTTTTTGAAACATTATAAAGTTTAATCTTGAGCAAGGTTGGTTGTCCTAAATTTGTTTTTTGGTGCTATTGCAAACTCACAAAACCGACACGCAACACACAAAGGCTGTTTACAGGTTTCGACAACCAACAGAAGTATAAAATGTTTCTGAAGCTAATCATGAAACTGGAACACAAAAAAATAGAGATTCAAAATAATTTATTTTGCCTGCTGCTCTTTAATGTATTCAGCTACTTCAAGCATTGGAGCTATCCAAATATCTTTTTGATTCCGGCTCA
>JBGTNK010000181.1:0-9010 GCA_041743125.1 Chitinophagaceae bacterium | reverse complement strand
CTCACGATAAACCACCTTGCGGCTTACTAATGTTTCCGGGCGTTACTCCGGCACATAAGGGACTTGAACCCTCCAGCTTGTAGGAATTTCTCCTATATTTACCATTCAGGGCACACACACTATGTTTAAATTATGCCCTGGTGACGCGGTTCTTGAAGTTCTCTGCTTTTTAATTACTTTAGTGTAGCCCGAAACGGAAGTGCTATTAATCGGGCACAATATAAACACTTAACCGTTATAGGCTATGTTAAACGACTGCTAAGTATGACGGAAAATAACAACTCGAAAGATTTATTTAAACAAAATTCATAATATGAAAAAGTTGCAATTCAAAGTAAGCATCAATGCACCTATGACCAAGATTTATGATTTTATGCTTGGCATCAACAGTAAATCAACTTATGAGCAATGGACTTCTTTGTTTAACCCAACATCTACATATGAAGGAAGTTGGGACAAGGGAAATAAAATTCTATTTATTGGAGTAGATGAGAAAGGAGAAAAGGGAGGTATGGTTTCCAGGATAGCTGATAACATTCCCAACCGATTTGTTTCTATACAGCATTATGGGCTCTTAAAAGCTGATAAGGAAATTACAGAAGGACCAGAAGTGGAAAAATGGGCAAACGGATTTGAAAACTATACACTCGAAGAAAACAATGGAACTACCACCGTCACTGTTGATTTAGACACTACAGAAGATTTTACAGGATATATGAACCAAACCTATCCAAAAGCACTCAGCAAGTTGAAAGAGCTTTGTGAAAAATAAAAATTTCAATAATATTAAAACGACAAAGAAATAAACACAGTCTATAACTTTAGGACACTGGTGCACAACCATAATTACAAAAAGAAATGGCTATAGTTTTTCATTGCAAGCATTTCGGAGATTTTGTCCAGGAGCTATTGTTGATTTTTTAGATAGCACAACGATGAATGGAAAAGTTTTCCTTGGCCCTATCCACCTTGCTTCCCTTCCGGGTTTCCACCCGCCTTCAAACGCGATGTGTCCGATGGTCTTGGTGCCAGAGCTGTGGCACTCGCTGCCAGGAGGTGCTTTAATGGTGAACAGTATATGTGAAAACGGAACAGTATAATTAGGAATTGTAAACAATTGGAATGCCGAAGGCAAATCTTTGAGGCTGTGCGTTATTGACAGTTTACCGGCTGGAAGTTTTATTATAAAATTCCCTAATTGGCATGTGGATCAGTTGATAAATCATAAAATATATTAAACGAAGAACTACTTTTATACTTTTAAGGTCAGAAATCCATTTAACTATTTATTCCGTTTAATAATTATTATACCGATGAAATTCTTCCCCTTCCTTTTTATTGGTTTAAGCCTTTGCTTTAATAAAAAAACTCAGCCAAACACCCTGGCTGTTATTGCAAATGCTCAAATAAAAACAGGTGCTGAGCAAACAGATAAATATCTGCCTTACTTAAAAGGCAAAAGGGTAGCCATACTTGCCAACCAAACATCAATCATTGATAAAACTCATTTAGTTGATAGTCTGAAAAGCCTTGGCATTACTATAGTAAAAGTGTTTGGCCCTGAACATGGTTTTCGTGGAAATGCAAGCGCCGGTACGCATGTTGCCGATGAAACGGATATAGCTACCGGCATACCTGTTATTTCCCTTTATGGTAAAAAAAACAAACCCTCCAAAGCGGACCTCGCTAATGTGGACCTGGTAATTTATGACCTGCAGGATGTGGGTTGTCGCTTTTATACCAACATTAATGCTTTATCCCGGTTAATGGATGCTTGTTATGAAAACGGGAAGGAACTGCTCATTCTTGACAGGCCCAATCCCAATGGATATTTAATTGACGGCCCCGTACTGGATATGAAATTTAGATCGGGTATCGGTATGTTTCCGTTGCCCATATCGCATGGGTTAACGGTTGGTGAATTTGCACAAATGGCAAATGGTGAAGGATGGCTGACCAATAAAGTAAAATGTAAGCTCAGAATTATTAAAGTGGCTAATTATAATCACGACATGCCCTATATTTTGCCGGTAGCTCCATCGCCTAATTTGAATACACCACAATCTATTTTACTGTATCCCTCTACCTGTTTATTTGAAGGCACTTATCTTAATCATGGCCGTGGCACTTATTTTCCTTTTACCGTAATAGGCAGCCCTGAGCTAAAAGGGAAATACCAATACAGGTTTACACCAAATTGTATTAAGGGCATGGCGGAAACACCCCTCTTTATGAATGAGGTTTGCTATGGCCTTGACTTGCGTAATTACGATGTTGAGTTATTGAGAAGAACAAAAAAGATTAACCTGCAATGGATGATGGAATTGTACAAGGCTTCTCCTTACAAAGAAAAATTTTTTAACACCCAACTAAGCCGGGAAATGGGCGTTATTGAAAGACTAACCGGTTCTGCCTTGTTCAGACAGCAGATTATTGACGGTAAATCTGAAAAAGAAATTCGTGAAAGCTGGGAACCAGGCTTAACCAAATATAAAGTGAAGCGAAAAAATTATCTGCTTTACCCATAATAGGTTTACACTTTCCCGTCTATAATCATCGTGCAGATGTTTCAAATGTCAAAGGTGACACTTTCTTCACCTCCGTGTGTCCACCCTCCTTCACAGGCGATGAGTCAGATGGCCTAGTGTGAAGGAACTTTTTTATTTGCAGCACTAAGAGGTGATAAAAAAAAATGTTAAATCCACTTAGCTTTAAAATATTTCTACATTTTAAATTTTGTGAAACTCGCAAGCGAAGGAAGGATTAGTCCTTGGATTTTCACTTGTACCTTATTATTCGGGTATTACCAATGGCAGTTTGAATTAGATGGACTTGCATAGGAAGGATAATATACTCCAGCAAGGCATGCAGGATAAATAAATTGTATTGATACTGAAAAAATAAGTGGGCGCAGCGTATATTTAAGAGTTGGTAGGCATTATAAAAATCATTTACTATGAAATATATTCTGAATATAATATTTCTATTCGTAACAATAAGTTTAGCTGATGCTCAAACAAAAGATAAGGATGACATTAAAAAAGTATTTGACGGATATAAATCTGCTATTTTAAATGACAAGGCAGATGAAGCCTTGAATTCAATAGATAATAAGACTATAAATTATTATAAAAGTATTCTTTCAGAAGTTAAGACTGCAGACAGCAACAAAATTTCCGCAATGTCCTTGGTTGACAGAATCACTGTGTTAGGAATTAGGGCTAGAGCAACCAAACAGGAAATTATAGAAATGCAAGGTTAAGACGCCTTTCTTTTTGCAATAAAAAAAGGAATGGTTGGTAAAACCAGTGTAGTTAATAATTCTGTCGGAGATATAACTATCGAAAAAAATTTTGCCAAAGGAAAATTATTGGTACAAGGAAAAGAGACTCCCGTTTTCTTTCATTTTTATAAGGAAAATGAAGGATGGAAGCTAAATCTGACAGAATTATTTAACCTTGGTAATATTAGTCTTAAACAAATGATAGAAGATAGCGGCAAGCCCGAAAATGAATATTTAATAGAAATACTTAGTTTGTTATCCGGAAAAGATTTGTCAAATGAAATTTGGCATCCTGTAGAATAAATATCTGCAAACAAAAGGTTCCAATGTAAAACTATACAAGCGGGATAATATTTTTATAACCGTTGTACATAAAAATTTATGAAGCTTTGTTCAGTTTTTGGAGAGGGACAAACATCTGCCAGGGCGTAAAAGAAGAGAGATATTTAATTTATTTATCAGGATTTTAGTCCTGCTTTCATTGCCACTAGTGCCTTTTTATTCCGTATTGCTAAAAACAGTTTTCCGTGTATGACCTTGTGAAGGACGGGAAATAAAATACAATGGGCTGGCAGGATAAATAAATAATATGGATACTGAAAACACAATGGGGTGTAGTAGCAAATATTTAAAAGTAAGCGGCAACCCGAAGATGACAAATCGACAAACAAACTTACCTCAACTAACAAAGAATAATAAAGAATGAAAAAAACAATATTAATCGCAACCTTAGTCTTACTGATAGGGTTTTCACAACCTCCATCCAGGACAAACGCACCGTTTCCGCTTCAACAATTATTAGAACAATATTCAAAAGAATATTATGCACTCAACCCATTAGAAGCAACTCAGGCCGGCATTAACGATTACAATAACGAGCTTGAAATTACGATCAGCGAGGACTATATAAGAAAAGCAAAAGCACTGAATAAACAATATCTTGACGCTTTGCGAACCATCAATAAAAAAGGATTAACACCATCGGAACTGTTAAGTATTGATGTGCTGAACTATAAGCTACAATCCGAAAACGAAGGACTGAATTTTTCTTTGGGTTTGTATAAACCAGTTGACCAATTCGTATTTAGTTTTTCAACCCGCTTTGCAACATTAGGTTCGGGAGCAGGGTTTGTGCCTTTCAAAACGGAAAAGGATTATAGGGATTTTATTAGCCGTATGAAAGGATTCCAAATTTGGGTTGACCAGGCCATTGTTAATATGCAAAAGGGAGTTGAATTGCAAAACACCCACCCAAAGGCTGCTATGGAAAAAGTTCCACCTCAGTTAAAACCTCTATTTGAAGGAACAGCCCAGGAAAATGTTTTCTATAAACCTTTATTAAAACTTCCGGACAACTTAGATAGTGGTTCTGCGGTTCAATTAAAAAAAGATTATTCGGATGCTATTGAAAATATAATCAAACCAGCATATAGAAAATTGCATGACTATATTGTTCATGATTATATTCCCAAAGCAAGAAAAACATCAGGCTTATTAAATAGTACGAACGGAAAAAAAGAGTACGAATTATGGTTAAAACATTACACGACTACCAACATTACAGCCGAACAAATTTTTAATTTAGGGCTTAGTGAGGTTGCACGCATTCGCAAAGAAATGGATGCTGTAAAAACACAAGTTGGTTTTAAAGGAGATTTAAAATCTTTTTTTCAGTATGTCAGAACGGATCCTAAATTTTTTCCCTTCAAAACCGAGGAAGAAGTATTAGATAGGTTCAGAAGTTTCAATGATAAAATGTCACCACAGCTGAATATCCTTTTTAATTTAAAACCCAAAGCAAAATTTGAAGTAAGGGCAACTGAAAAGTTTCGTGCTGCTGGTGCTAATGCTCAATACAATAAGCCATCACGGGATGGAACCAGGCCGGGGATTTTTTATGAGGTAGTACTTGACCCGGCTACCTACAATTATTTTTCGATGGAATCTTTATTTATACATGAAGCCATTCCAGGTCATCATTATCAAATCGCCATTCAACAGGAAGCCGATATTCCGGAATTTAGAAAAGCATATTGGACAAGTGCCTTTGGAGAAGGTTGGGCATTGTATGCTGAAAGCTTGGGTGGTGAATTAGGTATGTTCACAGACTCATATCAATATTTGGGCAGACTAAACCAGGAAATAGAAAGGGCGGTGAGATTAGTTGTTGACGCAGGAATACATTACAAAGGATGGTCCCGTGAAAAAGCCATTGCATATTTATTGGAGAATCAACCTGTATCATCCGTTTATGCTGAACAAAGGATAGAGCGATTTATGGTAACTGCAGGGCAGGCAGTCAGCTATAAAATAGGCGAATTAAAAATTATTGAATTGCGTGAAAGAGCAAAGAAAAAATTGGGAAATAAATTTGACATCAAAGAATTCCATGATGAAGTTTTAAAAGACGGCTGTTTACCGCTCATTATTTTGGAAGCAAAAATTAATAAGTGGATAGAAAACAAGGTCTCAAAATGATAGTACATTGACATCCGGAATGGACAAAAACAATGGCTGCCGATAACCAGGGTAATGGTGCAATTGGAGCTTAACCCTGGAACAACAGGCTTCAATTATTAGCTGCAGTTCCGACTTGACGAATAATGCGAGACAAAAATTCTTACCTTCAAAATCTAAATAAAACCGGGCAGCTGTTCCAGGCTGGATTCTATAAATATGCCACTTGCAGCAATTACTGTTCGTTAACCAGCAAGCAAAAATCTACATCATGAATAAATTGATCTTTTTCTCCGCATTTATTTTTTTGTGGCAATTCTCAATTGGTCAGAAAGTCGAAACAGTCTACTTAAGTCCAAAAGACAGCACATCCAATTTGTATATTGTTATATACCCTCCCAAGCTTCCATATAAAGGCTTTGCTTTTTTAATTCCGGGAATGTTTCAAAAAGCAAAAGATGTCATGGTGCAAACCGAATTGCCCATATATGCCGCACAGCAGGGAATTTTAACCATCATTCCAACATTTAGGACAGGTATTTCTTCTTTTGGCTTTGACACGGCAACACAATCTTCATTTCTTGAACTACTTGAACATGTAATTACTACCTATAATCTGAGGGGACTCAATTTTTATTTAGGAGGATTTTCCATTGGAGGTACTTGTGCTATAAAATATGCTGAACTTGCTTTAAGTAATAATTACGCAATTAAACCGGCTGCGGTCTTTGCAATTGATGCTCCTTTGGATTTTGAACGAGCATATTATAATATGTTGCGTGAAGTACGACTGCCAGGTAGTTCCGACGATGGGCTGGCAGAAAGTAATTACATCTTAAAACGAGTCAGAAAAGAATTTGCTGGTAGTCCATCTGACAATTTATCGGAATATCACAAAAAATCACCCTATTCATTTAACGATACAACGCAACACGCCATTAAGCCTCTTGTTAATTTACCTATACGCTTATACACGGAACCCGATGTTTTATGGTGGCTTAATGAAGGGTTGATTATTCTTTAATGAATTCTTTTGATTTTGCAGCTATGACTAATGAATTAAAAAGAATGGGAAGTAAAAAAATTGAATTAATGATAACAACCGGTAAAGGTTATAGAAAACCTGGTAATACAAGGCATCCCCATTCCTGGAGTATTGTAGAACCAAAAGATATTTTAAAATGGATGTTACACCAAAACTAATCTATGCCTGCAGGAAACATCGAATTTTGTGGAAGTTCTTGGCAGCAATCAATGACAGTCCTTAATTTATTAGAAAATGCAAATATTAATTTTAGGAGCAACCGGAGCAACGGGTAAAGAAATAGTTTAACAATTACTTGACCAGAATTTTGAAATAACTGCACTTGTGCGAGACCCGTCTAAACTCAATATCAAACATTCATTATTGACTGTTATTAAAGGAAATGTATTGGACAAAACTTGTTTGACAGAAGCTGTTTTAAATAAAGATGTTGTTATAAGCGCATTAGGGAGGGGGAAGTCGTTACGATCTGAAAATCTGATTTCAAATGCAGTGAATTTATTAATTCCGGTAATGACCGATGCTAAAGTCTCCCGCCTGATTTTTCTTTCCGCTATTGGTGTTGGTAAAACATTCAGCCAGGCAAATTTTTTACAAAAACTAATTTTTAAATTCATATTACACTATTTGTATGCTGACAAAGCAAAAGCAGAATTGGTAATCAGGAATAGCAACCTTAAATGGACAATCATTTATCCTGTTATTCTTACCAATGGTCCCTGGACAGGTAAATACAAAGCCGGAGAACGAATGAAAATGAAGGGTTTACCGAAAATATCCCGGGCTGATGTAGCTGACTTTATGATTAAACAAATAAAGGACGATGCATATATAAGGAAATCTCCCATTATACTGAGCTAAGAAAATCACCTGAAGGCCGCTGCCAGCAAGGAATTGTAAAATAATATTGAACCAAACCTAAGTTACATGAAAAATATTCTTGTCTTACTGCTCATGGTATCAGCCCCGTCAGCTTATTCCCAAAATTCAGACGAAAAAATTCTTTCCACAATAAATACTGTAAAACCAAAGCCAGGACAAAAAATGGCTTTTGAAGCAAAGTATAAACAGCATGTAGCAAAATTTCACAAAACCGAAGAAAAAATAACCGTTTATGAAATCTTAAGTGGTGAGTATGCAGAACAGTTAAAATAAATAGCAAGATAAAAATACCATATGTAGAAAATTTGAATTATTTCTATTTAGAGCAATTTTGGGAGGGGTCAATACAGGTAACAGTTAATATTCGTATTCTGAAAGACGGGTTTAAATCCTTGCCATTTAATTATTATGGCATATCTCCTCCAGGTACTCCTTTATTATCTGTCGTTTTCAAAGATGAATACATAAAAGATTATGGCTCCAAAGCATGGGATGACAGGGTTAAACTTTTGGAAAGGGCTATCGAAAAAACGGAACAGTATATTATGAAATTGAGAAAAGATCTCAGTACGTACTAAGAGAATTAGAAATGATATAAGGGCCGGGCAATTGACAGTGTAATACCAAATTCAACATCAGCCGCGTCAAAGGCTAAGTATGAATTTCTTTTGGATCAATTTAAAATAAATTCTGAAGTAGGTTACTGGCTTCCAGTCGTTCCCCATAACAGGCATGCGGGCATCCGGTTGTTATTTAATCATTGTAGTTTAATGATCAAATTAAGGATAAGGGAGCCATTGAGGATTAATTCCTTTATCTTTAATTCATTCAGAAATAAAAATTTACAATTATGCCGGTAAATAAAAAATTACTGTTTGAAGCCTGTGTGGATCAGCAGAAAAGGGAAGTAGAGAATTTTGAAAACAGGGTGAACACGTTGAAAAAGGATATGTTTACAAACAAGGAGTCTGCCAGTCAAAGTGGTGCAGGAAACGCAAGCAAAATGGATTTATTGGGGAACTACGAAAAGCAACTTGCCTTCTCCCAAATGGAAATGAACCAGCTTAAATCATTAAACCCCTCCGTAGCCAATTCAATAGTGGAGCCTGGTGCCGTAGTAATGACTGACCAATTAAATTTTTATATATCTGTGCCTACCGATAAAATTGAAATTAATTCAGAAAGCTTTATTGGTATTTCTGTCAAGTCTCCCATTTATTCAGTGATGCGGGGAAAAAAGAAGGGGGAGGGGTTCAAATTCAATGAAACAAATTATACCATCCTGGATCTGTATTAAATCTTACCATACTTATTCTCTTTTGCAGATAATGAGTTCACCTTTG
>JBGTNK010000180.1:0-3950 GCA_041743125.1 Chitinophagaceae bacterium | reverse complement strand
TACCGCTATACATCTCCATTCCAAATTAGAAAGAGAACCGGAAGAACTGGGAAGCATGTCTTATATCTGGATATTCGCTGCTGTTGCATTCTTTATGCTGCTGATAGCCTGCATCAATTATATGAACCTTACCACGGCGAGGTCGGCAAGAAGGGCAAAAGAAATTGGTATCCGCAAAGTAACCGGGTCGTCAAAAAAGCAATTGGTATTCCAGTTTTTAACCGAGTCATTACTTACGGCTTTTGTGGCGGCATTATTAAGTGTTGGGTTGGTCATCCTGTTGCTGTCTGTTTTTAATTCCTTGTCCGGTAAGGCATTTACCATGCATGCGTTATTCCAACCATTTAATATTGTTCTGATGGTAAGTATAGTATTGTTTACCGGATTGGTGGGTGGAAGTTATCCTGCATTTTATCTTTCATCGTTTAATCCGGTAAGCATTTTAAAGGGCGCCCTTTCAAAAGCATCAGGCAATGTAAACCTGCGCCGCACGTTGGTCGTACTGCAGTTTTCCATTTCAATGATTATGCTTATCTGCACCTGGGTGGTGTATACACAGCTTTCTTACTTAAGGAAAAAAGACCTCGGTTTTAATAAAGAACAGGTGATGATAGTAACAGTAAATACGGGAGAAGATGAACGCAGCAAGATATTTGCCATGAACAATGAATTCCGTAACCTGACCGGTATAAAGAATGTTGGATCGGGTAATGCTTATCCCGGAAGTGCAAACGTTAATCTCAATCTGTTTACGGTTCAAACAAAAACAGGTTACGTGGATAAAGCGGTGGAATGTTATGCTGTTGATGAAAACTTCCTGGCTTCATTGGGTATGAGCATGGTAAAAGGTCGCAATTTCTCCGGAGCTACGGACACCCTCCATAGTATTTTAGTAAATGAAGCAATGGTAAAACTATTTGGCTGGGATAATCCACTGGGCATGAGGGCGAAATTTCCCGGAGATACATCTGGAAATTATCTAGAAGTAGTAGGCGTGATCAAAGATTTTAATCAGAAATCTTTATACAATGCCATCGAACCCCTGCTGTTATTTTATGGCCCCAATGGCAATATAATTCAGCTGAAAATGAACAGCAGCAATATGAAAACATCAATTGCCCGGATAGCAGGCATCTGGAAAAAATATTTTCCGGAATTACCATTTGAATATAAATTTCTGGATGAAGATTTTAATTCGCAATATGCAGCCGATCAGAAGCGGGGAAAAATTTTTGCAGCTTTTTCTGTACTCACCATCCTCATTACATTCCTTGGTCTATTGGGCTTAACCGCCTTTACTACACAGCAAAGACAGAAGGAGATCAGCATTCGAAGGGTGCTGGGTGCTGGTATTGGACAAATGATTACCATGATTACCCGAAACTATCTGTGGCTGGCCTTAATTGCCGCAGCTATTGCATTTCCGGTAGCCTGGTATTTTATGAATAAGTGGCTACACGTATTTCCTTATAACACCGGCTTGTCCGTGGTACCATTTATTTTATCTGCTTTTGTTATTGTACTAACAGCAGCAGCAACGGCTATGTTCCATTCAGCAAAAGCGGCTTTGGCGAACCCGGTGAAAAATTTGAGAACCGAATAAAATGATGGCCATGATAAAAAATTATTTTAAGGTCGCTGTGCGCTACTTGTTGCGTAATAAAGGATATACAGCCATTAATATTGCCGGCCTGGCTATTGGTGTTACCTGCTGTATTCTGATGATGTTATTTGTACGTAGTGAATGGAGCTATGATAAATTTCATTCAAAAGGCAATCGTATTTATCGCTTGTGGCAGGAAGAGAAATATGAAGGACAGGATTTTATTAATACGGTTACTCCACTCTCGGCTGCCGGTGTTATCCAGGCGCATTATCCTGAAGTAGAATTGACCTGCCGGGTTTTTGCTACCAACCCAATCATCAAAGTGGGGCAAAGTTCTTTTACTGACGCCCTTCGTATGGTTGATTCTTCCTTTTTCAACCTGTTCGATTTTAAAATGATTGAAGGAAATAAGCAAGATCCTTTTCCTTCAATCAATACTGTTTTACTGACTAAAGAAACGGCGAAAAAATATTTTGGCTCTTCCAATCCAATGGGTCAGCATATAGAGATTCAATTAGGTGATAATAAAGTATTGTTTGCAGTGGGCGGAATAGTACAAAAGGCGCCGGAAGAATCCAGCATAAAATACAGCCTGCTGATCTCATATGCAAATGCAAAGGAAATATTTGGTCCAAATGCCTTCAAAAGTTGGTTCAATGTGCAAGCCGAGAGTTATGTTTTATTGAAAAAAGATTCAGATCCTTCAGAACTGGAAAATAAATTTCCAGTTATGATAAAACAATACCTGGGTGAAAATTATAAGGAAGGCAGTTTCTTTTTTCACCTGCAACCTATTTCAGATATTCATCTAAATAATAAATTGCCGGAGGGCAATGAACCCATCAGCAACTCAAAATATTCCTACATTTTAGGAACGATCGGTATTCTGATTTTGTTGATTGCCTGTATCAACTTTATTATTCTTTCTGTCGGGCGTTCCACTACAAGAGCATTGGAGGTGGGTGTAAGAAAAGTAATGGGAGCGGAAAGAAATCAGCTAATCCGGCAGTTTTGGGGTGAAGCATTCATGATGGCAATGGCTTCTTTTATCATTGGTTTAGTGAGTGCTGTTTTTTTACTAAGACCTTTCAATAGCATTGTTCAGCGTAATTTGACTTTACAATTGGATGCCGGCTTTTTTCTTTTCTGCTTTTTGCTGATAGGCCTGGTTGCAGTTTTAGCAGGCATTTACCCGGCTATCATTCTTTCAGGATTCAAACCGGTAGAAGTACTAAAAGGCAAATTGAAAACGAATGCAGGTTCGGGATGGCTGAGACGTTCCCTGGTAGTTGGGCAATTTGCTGCTTCAATAGCTATGATCGTTTGCACCCTTACCGTCAGCAAGCAAATGAATTACCTGGCGGAGAAAGATCTGGGTTACCAAAAAGAAAAACGAATGGTAATTGCTACCAGCCGGCCTTTGAAAGAAGGAATGGAAATTGCAAACCTGTACAGGACAGAAGTGCTTAAAAACCCACAGGTAATTGATGCCGCAGTTTCTGCATTTAGTTTTGCAGAAACACCCTGGGTGGAATTGGGCTTTACTGATGATAAAAATGTTTACCGAAGTTTTCAATATAATTCGATTGACCCGCATTTTATTGAAACTATGCAAATAAAAATGGCTTCAGGAAGGGGATTTGAAGCCGGTAATACAGCTGACGTCTCTTCGTCCGCCATAGTGAATGAAGCCTTTGTAAAGGAATTTCAATTGAGTGATCCAATTGGTAAAAAACTTCCTGGTCCATTTGATCAGCAGATCATTGGGGTAGTTAAGGATTTTAATTATATGTCACTGCACAACAACGTGATTCCTCTCTTGCTCACAATTCGGCCGGATTCCGTTTTTCGACGTACGGAAAATATTTCATTTGCATTCCCTCCGCAGCCACATATTTCCGTTCGACTGAAAGCCGGAGACATTGCAAAAGATATCGCTGCTTTAAGGCAAAGCTGGAATACAATTGCACCCGGTCAGGATTTTGAATATAAATTCCTGGATGAATCTATAGCGTCTCTTTACAAAACGGAAAAGCGTACAGGTACTATTGTAAAGATTGCCTCTGTGCTTTCCATTTTTATTGCCTGCATGGGACTGTTTGGCCTGGCTACTCTCGCCGTAGCACGAAGAACAAAAGAAATTGGAATCCGGAAAGTGTTAGGCGCCAGGGTGACTAACCTGGTAGGGTTATTATCCAAAGATTTTGCATGGATGATCATGATAGCGGCGTTTATATCCTTTCCCCTGGCGGCCTGGTTTATCAGCGATTGGTTAAAAGATTTTGCATACCGCACTTCAGTGAGTTGGTGGATTTACCTGGCAGCGGGATTGCTGGCGCTGTTG
>JBGTNK010000179.1:0-4022 GCA_041743125.1 Chitinophagaceae bacterium | reverse complement strand
GGAAGATACCGTCTCTGATAAATTGATCACCTATTTTTTTTAAATGGTCAGCCGGGGGATAGGCAAACCAATTTCCAGGTAATTGTGAAAAGGTGAATTCTTTGATATTATTTTCCGGTATATCAATAGTGGCCATGCAATGTTCATCAACCGGGATATTGGAAATATGTACTACACTTTCAAGCAAAGCCAGGGAGGCGGAAGCGGCCGTATAAAGAATATGTATCCCTTTGGAATTCCAGCGGCTGCCATAAGTGGCAGCCGCTGTACCTGACAGGTCATTAATAAACTTACATTTTGAAATTCTGTACACCTTCATCAGGCAAATATTCCATGTTCAATTTTACCCAATTCATTCATCAGGATATCAATACCCAGCGACGTGTCTAAAAGTGATTTGGGTTTTATATTTCCCAGTGCCATCACTGTACTATTCATCCATTCTTTAAAATTTTCCAGGTTGCCAAAAACCACCTGACCGCGGCTATACAAACGCGATAGCTCAATTACTCTTTCTGATTGTTCGGGACTTAATAATGTTTGCGGGCTATACCGGCGCAGCGTTCTGTCTGAGAGGCGCATCAGGGTAGCCATTTCATTTGCAGGAATACCCGTTTTATCAACCAGGTTGTCAATGGCCTTTTTGGGAATACCTTTCCGGATCACATCAATAAAATCACGTTCATTTTTTACAGGATAAAAATCCTTTTTGCCGGCACTTCCCATAAACGCTATGGCCCTGGCCGCCACCGATTGAGGATAGGCTATTGCTGGTTCATTTAACTGCAGGGCATCGCCATTTTCTTCACGCTGTTTTATTTTTGGAGAAACACGGCCAGGGGTTTTATTCTTTTTTGCAGTCGCCATTATTTATGTCATTTGTCCCCAAGTTACGGACATTTGTCCGGTTTAATAAATTCTTCTCCCTTTTATTTAAATATTTTCCGGCTTTTCTTAAGGCTACCCGGATTATCTTAATTCGATAGAAATGATTCCTCCAAATTCATATTCGGATGTTTCATAAACTTCATACCCCACTATTTTTTTTCCATCCGGTGAAAAGGAGGGTTGCACATGCCCGGCAGCACCAAAAGATATTTGAGTTGTTTTTTTATTCTCTTTATCATATATAAATAATTGTCCTGTACTGGCAGGCCCTGAACGATTGGAAGCATAAACAATTTGTTTTCCATCAGGCGACCAGCGGGGCCAACCGTCAAATGAAGCATTGTTTGAAATATTGGTTATGTTTCCAGCATCGATATCCATTAAAAAAATTTCTGAATTGCGTTTGCTTGTG
Organism: Chitinophagaceae bacterium; assembly: GCA_041743125.1. Taxonomy (GTDB): domain Bacteria; phylum Bacteroidota; class Bacteroidia; order Chitinophagales; family Chitinophagaceae; genus Terrimonas_B. The sequence goes on along the minus strand of JBGTNK010000179.1, from coordinate 2,722 downwards.
CTTAAGTCCCAATTGAAACCCGCCTCACCGGTAACTCTTCTGAACACTATTTGTTTTCCATCGGGAGATAAATCAGGAAAGGTAGATACAGCTTTGAAGCTAGTGATCTGCCGTTGATTACTGCCATCGCTGTTCATGATAAATATTTCATGCCATTGTTTTGACCAGTCTGCATTCAGATCAGGAGAACTGCGGGCTGAATTAAAAATGATAAACTTTCCATTGGCAGAAAAATGCGGGTGGCTGTCATCACCAAATGTGGTGGTCAGTTGTTTTCGCTCCGTGCCATCAGCATTCATGATAAAGATATCCGAGGTATTATCATTACCGGATGCAAAAACTATTTTTGTTCCATCGGGTGACCAGCAGGGAATAACATCTTCCACCTCATTATGCGTAAGCTGTTTTATGTTCGATCCATCTGCATTGGAAGTAAAAATTTCCCAACTACCCGTGCGGTTTGATTGAAAAACCAACCGACCATCTTTTGATAACATAGGATACGAATCAATAACCTGCGTTAATCTTTTAACAACAGGATTCGTGTTTATTTGTGCATCAATTCCCAGGGATAAACAATGCAGGAACAGCAGGCCAATTATTTTCATTTCAGTGATTTAATATAAATTACCCATTCCTGCAGTTTATACATAAAACGTATAGAAGAATGGCAAATTCATTCCACGAAAGGCAAAGAGCAGGGTTTCACTTTATGAAAAAAGCATAAAAAAGGCCACCCGGTTGAGGCAGCCAATTTTCACAGAACGAATTTTTTTATAAAGTAGCCATATCTATTACAAAGCGATAACGAACATCGCCTTTCAGCATTCTTTCGTATGCTTCATTAATATCTTTGATGTCGATCACTTCCACATCACTTACAATATCATGTTTGGCGCAGAAGTCAAGCATTTCCTGTGTTTCGGGAATACCACCGATCAATGAGCCGGCAATACTTTTTCTTCCGAAGATCAGGTTGCCAGCCGGTATTTGAGCGGGGGCAGGCGGCACACCTACACAAACCATCACACCATTGGTGCACAGCATACCCAGGTAAAAATTATAATCATGTTCCGCCGATACTGTGTCCAGGATAAAATCAAAACTGCCCATCACTTTCTTCACCTGTTCTTTATCGGATGTAAGCACAAAATGATGTGCTCCCAGTTTTTTTGCATCTTTTTCTTTGCTGGCAGTGTGGCTGAGCATGGTTACTTCGGCCCCCATAGCGGCAGCAATCTTAACACCCATATGGCCCAGGCCTCCCAAGCCGAGTATGCCCACTTTATGTCCTTTACCCACTTTCCAATGATTCAACGGAGAATAGGTAGTGATGCCGGCGCAAAGGAGGGGCGCCACGGCTTCCAGTGGAAGTTTATCGGAGATGTGCAGCACAAAATCTTCATGCGCCAGGATGGCTTTACTGTAACCTCCGTAGGTATTACCGCTGCCATCTTTTTCTTTGCCATTGTAAGTGCCAACAAAACCATTGCTGCAATATTGTTCCAGTCCTTCCTTGCAGTTATCGCATTCGCGGCAGCTATCCACCAGGCAACCGATGCCAGCCAAATCTCCTGCTTTGAATTTTTTTACTTTGTCACCAACGGCTGTTACACGGCCAACAATTTCATGGCCGGGTACACAGGGATATATGGTGCCACCCCATTCGTTGCGGGCTGTATGCAGGTCACTATGACAAACGCCACAGTATAAAATATCAATGGCCACATCATAAGGTTTGGGTTTTCTTCTTTCTAAGGTGAAAGGGGCTAAAGATTCGGTAGCTGCATGTGCAGCATACGCTTTTGTTGCAGATGGAGCTAAAAGTGTTGCAGCTGCTTGCACAGGGTATTCTTTTGTTTCAGGCATCAGGTGTTTTTTTTTAATATGTATTAATATAGAGTTGGAAAGGAACCACCTTTATTTATAAAAAAAGAGGCAGACAGGACAGTAACAAATTATAATCGGTATTGTTTTGATGTGGTGATTATTATTTTTACTTCATGGCTGATGTGCATGATATAAAAACCCGCAGTTATAATATGTCGCGGATACGATCGGGCAATACAAAACAGGAGTGGACCGTGCGCCGCTACCTGCATGCGCAGGGATTTCGTTACAAGCTTTATGATAAAACATTACCCGGAAAACCGGATATCGTATTACCCAAATATAAAACCGTCATTTTTATTCATGGATGCTTCTGGCATGGCCATCCCCTGTGCAAGTATTTTGTGGTTCCCAAAACAAGAACGGATTGGTGGCTGAATAAAATAAATACCAACAGCGCCAATGATATTAAAGCAATAACCGCATTAAAGAAAGAAGGATGGAGGGTCCTTATCATCTGGGAATGCCATCTTAAAACAGCGAAGCTGCAAAAAACGCTTTTATCACTGGTAAAAAAAATCGGGTGATGCTATTATTTGTTTTTCTTTTGCTATGTATAGTATGCATATCAGGTAGTTGATGCCAGGCAGGAATATCAATGAGCATTTATCCGGAGCATTTCATTACCTTTAGCCCTCACCCATGCCGGTTGCGGGATTATTATCCTGCCATATTCAAACGGCAAAAAATTCGTCAATTATATAATTGTTTCAAAGAAGGCCCGTTTTTATTCGGATAACCCTTTTTTTCCAGTCCCCTTTCTGTTTACCCGCCGGAAGCTTTTTAATATTTTTTTTAACCAAAAATCATCTAGTATGAAGAAATGGATTGT
>JBGTNK010000178.1:0-1552 GCA_041743125.1 Chitinophagaceae bacterium | reverse complement strand
CAGTCGAGTAAGCAAGGGGGATTTCACCCCCTGCTCCTCACAGAACCGTACGTGAACCTCTCGATTCATACGGCTCTTCAAGATGCTTCTTTCAATCAGTAAGCGGGACATACACTCCAATGGGCAAACAATCCCGGCTGTAACTTATACAGGGTATTAAGCCATTTGCGGCTCTTACGCAAGTTCATCCGCTTGTTCCATTTGCACCACTTTTCAAGTCGTCTGTTCACAAAGCGCCATAGGTCATTCAGATCTCTTTTGATAAAGTAACAATAGTAGGTTTGCCATCCTCTCACTAAGGGATTCAAAAGATTCGCCACCACATAGATACTACCCGTTCGGGTATGCAGTTTGAGGCTGCGTATCTTATTGAGATACCCCTATAAATACAGTTTTAAAAGTACCTGGGGGGAATACGGCCGACGGCCTTTGCTTTTAGGTATGATTTTACTGAATCCTAATTTTTCTAAATCCAGTTTGTCAATAAATGCATCTATCAGCCGTACTGCATTATCTGAACTTACCTGGTCTTCCGGTGTACTGAAATAACTTTGATGGCGATTAGTTCCTTCAAATTTTTGCATACTCCTTTTACTCAAAAATCATACGGCGTTTGTGTTCATTCACAATGTGTGTATATTTATATGCAGGCAGATAGTTTTTTCACAAACTGTCGTTATGTGCCATACTACTCAACAGTTTCACCAGCGTTGGGGCGACAGTAAAAACGGTCTTTACATTTAGGTTTGACTTGACCAAAAGCCCACATCGGCTTGACAATCTTTGTTCAGCTTTTGTATAAGTTTTTGTTCTTTGGTTTTTCAATTTGGCTTTTGTTACGGGTGAACTTTTGCTCAAGTCATAAGCAAGCGAACACAGTACACGATTTGACAATCACTGCAACCTAGACCAAAAAGCTTTTGAGCAGCACGACACATAACGACAAAAAAATAAAACATTGAAAAGATTAATTGACAGACCGCTGTTTCACGTTGCATTTTATTTGTTGGGCTTTTTATTTCTGTATGTTTCTCATAAAGTAGCACCAACTAATTTAGCTGGACCTGGACTTGATATGTTAGTGTTGCTGTTACTATTCATTTCAATCCTGTATTTATTCATTAGAACTTTGGAAAAGAAGGACATAACGGTATTGTCAAAAATTATTATTACTATTGTTCATATCTTAGGAGTAGCCGTTATATTTTGGTGGATGAACCAACCATCTTGACAATATATAACGCAAAGAAAAATTTAAAGTGCATTTGTTTTTAGTTGCTGCTTTCGGTGGACACAGAAACGTTTAGTAATTCAAAAAAGCACTATAGATTTTAGCAGTGACAGTTTTAAAACAATACGTTCTTTACAAAAATCAAGCACCCAATTCCCGACACGAAGAAGTACGGCACATAGTCGAGTAAGCAAGGGGATTTCACCCCCTGCTCCTCACAGAACCGTACGTGAACCTCTCGATTCATACGGCTCTTCAAGATGCTTCTTTCAATCAGTAAGCGGGACATACACTCCAATGGGCAAACAATCCCGGCTGTAA
>JBGTNK010000177.1:0-3624 GCA_041743125.1 Chitinophagaceae bacterium | reverse complement strand
CATTCATTCAGGCACAGTCATAGGCAGTGATGGCTTTCGTTTTAATCCGGAAAATGATCATAAAAAAGTACCGCAAATTGGTAATGTAATTATTGAAGATGACGTGGAAATAGGCGCCAATTGTGCCATTGACAGAGCCACGCTTGGTTCTACCATTTTACGTAAAGGAGTAAAATTCGACAACCTGATACATATAGCACATAATGTGGAAATTGGAGAGAACACTTATTATGCTGCTCATGGAGTGGTGGCGGGATCAACCAAAATAGGAAAAAATTGCATGTTCAGCGGGCAGGTAGGAATAGTGGGACATTTAAATATTGCAGACAATACAACTATCACAGCTCAATCTGGTATTTCAAAAAGTATTACCAAAAAAGGTGAAGTGTATATGGGTTCTCCGGCATTTGATGCCAATAAGTACAGGAAGGCATATATCCATTTCCGCAATCTGGATTCAATTGTGCAAAGAATAGATAAAATTGAAAAGCTCCAAAAGAATAGTGAGCTAAATGAAAGTTGACTCCGGTAAAATGAAATGAGAAAACACTTTTGTCTCGGAAGTAGGGCGAGTGCCACTGACCCAGCACAAAAAGCCATGTGACACTTCGCCTGACAATGAAGTGAACGCCTGGAAGCGTATAGTAAAGAAACGGGAGTTAAAGAAAATTATTTATCTCTCGACAAAATGCTGAATTTTTATTCAAACGTTATTTCCTTCTTATACCCTAAATTTTTAATACTTTTTACTACTCCCAAAATATTATTCTTTGGAATCAAACCTATAATTCTTGAGTCCATGCTTTTATAGAAATTATCCCCGATTAAAAAATAATAGGTATCACTTATTTGAGATACGAAAGATGCTTCGTCATAATATAACTCTCTTTCTTTAGTCGGGACTATTCTGCCAATCAAATGTATCTTTAGCGGGCCGAAATTATCCATATTCCAATTAAAGGAAGTACTTCCTATTATTGCGTTTTGGATTAATGAAGCAGGAAAATAAACTCGTTCGGCTGAGTCAATTTTATTTTCATTAAGTAATTGCTCAAGCCTATTCTTAGTTAAGAAAAATGAATTAGGAAGATATGATTTTTGAATACTAAACTCTCTTATTAAATTGAGAGAGTCTGATCCTTTTTTAAAATACAATTTATATGCTAACAAAGAAGACCGGGGAAATTCGTATTGTTTTCCATTAATATATAATTGCCCTTTTCGAATTGTAATGCTATCGCCTGGAATTCCCACAATTCTCAAAATAGAACTAAATTCCTTATCGAATATTTTATTAAAATACTTTACTACAACAATATCATTTCGAGAGTAAGTATCCTTTTTTTCAAATTCACAAAAGCTATTTTTTGATATGGTTTCTGCCATATCTTCCTCATGAGTCTTGATAAAATCATTAGTACAAGAAACCCAAATGAAACAATTAACCATCCATATTTTCCTTATCAATTTTTTCATACATTTTATTAATTCTTCTGAACTCAAGTCCAAATCCAGGCTCTGCGTCTGTCTTTGTTTCGCTCTAAAACGATAACATCTAACGCGGAATTCACTTGTGCGACATTAAAAAACGCAGCAGCACAATTGCGGAGCACAAATGAATAGTACCGGAAGTAATACTTGAATATGCTCTATTTCCGAACTGAAAAGTTATAGCCTATTCCCAAAAGAATTAAATGAGCAAAATTTTCATCGCGATATTCTGCCTTTAGCATCATTCCCTTGTAGAAATCCGCCTCAATGCCCGCACCATATAAAAGAGCAACACCAAAACTGTTCTGCAATCCTTTTTCAATAAATGAATTACCAGATTCATCTGTTATAGTTAAATAACTGGCGTTGACGCCAGCAAAAGCATATGGTCTTATTTTTTTATTCAGGAAATTTTGCTGAAGCTGAAAGGGAACTGTTGCCAGCGAATAAGTTTTGTTTATTACCTGGTTCCATGGCCATTGTCCTTTTCTTATTTGATTCTTATAATTAAAGTAATTCAGGCCTATGTTCAATGACGTACTACGACTAATTTTTGGAAAATAGGTTCTGTAATATCCCTGGAAATATATTTCCTTCCGCACACTACTCCTGATCATTCCGCCCGCCGTAACTACAATAAAGTGAATGGGTTTCTTTCTAAAAGCAATTATTTCACTTTCCGAATTATAATACTGGTTATACTCATTGACCATCCTGAAAAATTCTTTTTCATGAAATGAAATATTTTCAATTTTATCTTTTGAGATGGCGGGACCGTCAAAAGCTTTATATAAATACTCTATGAAACGATATTTGGTCAAATCAGTTGACATCTGGCTTTTGTCCATTTTATCATTTTGTAAAACAAAAGTTTTCCCATCGTTTTTAATTATATAGATTACGTCAGTTTTGTATAGAATTTTGTATAAGGAGGCTTTTCCTTTAATGAGTAATTTCCCAAAGGCAGCCATTTCACTTGTCATGAAATGACCCCGGAAATGAATTAGTTCAAATATTTCACCATCTGCCAGCTTGAAACTCCTGACCTGCGAAGTATCATATGTTGTTGCTTTTTTTCCTGATTCCGCTTCTTTAAAACTTAATCGAAAATTCATTTTCGACATTTCATCATCCTTAATATACCCTTTAATGGTTTCACCATTCTGCAATTCAACGGAGCCTTCCACGTAGCTATCTGTTAACTGTCCATACGCAGATTTATTGAAAATATTCATACAGACTAAGAGCAGGAGAATAGAGTAATTTATTTTATTCATAAAAATTTTATTCCAAGCAGTTATTCTAAATTATCCGGAATGGTATATTCCGTGGACCTTGCCCGATTTTATCGCTCAATATATAATAATTCACCAATTTTTACAATCCATAACAGGAAATATGGGATTTATAATTTTATTGCAAACCATTTTATTTATCCCGCTAAAATGCAGTAAGGCATTTATTAGCTTCGTTTCACTAAGAGAATACACTTGAAATTATGGTCATCGGAAGGTCGAAGAATATGTACAATTATTAACCACGAAAAAGAAAGTAATCATTTCATATCTGGCAATCAGATTCTGCGGATTTAATTAATGAAATACTCTTAGCAGCTATAAACCCGCTTGTCCATGCATGCTGAAAATTAAATCCGCCGGTGATACCATCTACATTCAATATTTCCCCTGCAAAAAAAAGTTGAGGTTGCTTTTTACTCATCATGGTATTGCCATCTATTTCACTTAGGTTAATACCGCCCGCAGTTACAAACTCTTCTTTGAAAGTCGTTTTGCCTTTTATAGCCAGCTCGCAGGCGAATAAATTCCGGATCAGCTTATTCTGCTCTTTTGCAGGCAGATCGGCCCATCTTCTTTCTTTATTTACTTCTGAATAATCTAACAAAAATTCCCAGAGACGCTGAGGCAGACCAAAAGGATTTCTATTAACTATTTTTTGTGCGGCAATATCAAACCGAAGCGACTGAAACTTCATTGCCAGTTGCTGTTCATTAAATTCGGGTAACCAATTTATAGCAATGGAAAATTGCCAGTTAACCTTTGCCAGTTGTCTTGCCCCCCATGCACTTAATTTCAAAATGGCTGGTCCGCTTAATCCCCAATGAGTGATCAGCAA
>JBGTNK010000176.1:0-11671 GCA_041743125.1 Chitinophagaceae bacterium | reverse complement strand
CTGCTGTCTTTGAGCCCACAGATCTTTCCAATCATTCACCGGTTTTGAATGTTATTTGGGATCCGGAGAAACTGCATATCACAGGTGAAGAAGTAGCGGAAGAATTTGGACGAAATAAACCCCGGATTGCAGTAGGCAGTGCAGATAAGGATGGAACTGCATCTATCAACATTACTACAGGGCAAATGCAACCAGGTAATGACAAAGTTGTTGCCGACCGCATTTATAATCTGCTTTCACTGAAAAGAAATCCGCGAACAATAACGATGGCAGCTCCTGCCACAAACATAAATGGACGGTGGGATGTGGACATAGATTTTTTCAGCAGTAAAAGCCAGCATAGTTTATTTCTGGAGCAGGAAGGGAACTGGTTACAGGGTGTTCATAAAGGTGATTTTTCTTCAAGGGAATTAAGCGGTACTATGGAGGGAAACCAGGTAAAGCTACGGAGTGTTGATCGCCATATTGCGGACTCCATCACGTTTATATTCTCGGGCACCTTAGTTAATGATATTATTACAGGACAGATTCATATGGGTGAATATCGCACTGCGGGTTTCACCGCGAGACGAAGTAAAAAGAAAGGATTGCGTAAACCAATATTAGTTCCCAGCGGTCCGCCCCTGGCAACATAATTAATGATTCTAAACTTGCCCGGTGTATGTACATCCCCTCCCGGTAGGGGCGAGTTTAGGAATATTTTTATTGTGAAAAATTGAGTGTGTCGCTTAACAGAATTGACTTTAAAGAACCTGTTTTATGAAAATATAATTTCGAAATACGAAAAGAAATTTTGCTGATATTTTTTTTTTAAAAACCGATATTCAAAATATTTTAATGAACAATCCAAATCAATTTATTTTCAGAAGTTTCCTGTTTTTATCAGGTCTTTTATTCTTCAGTGCTTCTCATAGCCAGCAGATAGATATTTTATTAAAAGGAGGACATGTAATTGATCCAAAAAATAAAATAGATGCTAAAATGGATGTGGGCATTTCCGGAAATAAAATAGCGCAGGTTGCAGCGAATATTCCAATTAATAATGCAAAATTAGTAATCGATGTAAAAGGATTATATGTCGTACCCGGACTTATAGATATGCATGTGCATGCTTTTAATGGTAATGAACCGGAGGCCTATATCGCCAATGGTTTTACCAGTTTGCCACCGGATGGATTTACATTTAGGGCTGGAGTAACAACTGTTGTTGATGCAGGCTCCTCCGGATGGAAAAATTTCAGGTTATTTAAAAAACAAACTATTGACCGGTCCCAAACCCGGGTGCTTGCTTTATTAAATATTGTTGGCACAGGAATGACAGGCCGTTTCGAAGAACAGGATGTAAACGATATGAACCCCGGACAGACTGCTCACATGATAAAAAAATTATTCCCGAATATTATTGTGGGTATTAAAGCGGCTCACTACTGGGGCGATTTTACACAAGTAGATCGGGCAGTTGAAGCAGGTAACCTGGCTAATGTTCCGGTGATGGTTGATTTTGGTGAACACGACCCGCCGCTTTCTATAGAAGATTTATTTATGAAGCATCTTCGTCCCGGTGATATATTCACTCATACTTTTTCCTATGGGCCTGCTAACAGAGAAACGGTTGTCGATGAAAACGGGAAGGTTAAACCCTTTATTTATACAGCGCAAAAAAGAGGGATCCTCTTTGATGTGGGACATGGAGGCGGGGCTTTTTCCTGGCGCCAGGCTATTCCTTCCATGCAGCAGGGATTTAAGCCCGATGTAATTAGTACAGACTTGCACACAGAAAGTATGAATTCAGGGATGAAGGATTTGAGCAATGTGATGTCCAAATTTCTCAGCATGGGTATGTCGCTGCAGGATATTATTTTTCGAACTACATGGAATCCCGCCAATGTAATAAAGCGACCAGATCTCGGCAACCTGAGTGTTGGTGCTGAGGCTGATATTGCTGTATTCAGTGTTAGAAAAGGAGACTTCGGCTTTTTAGATATACGTAAAACAAAAATGAAAGGGACTCAGAAACTCGAAACCGAATTGACAGTTCGTGCAGGAAAAATTGTGTGGGATCTGAATGGAATTAGTGCACCCATGTGGGATACTGAACTCCTTAAGAAATAAATAATGGTCTATACATATCTCCAATTATCATTCTTAAAAATCCAGGCATTTGCCTTCCCTAAGATTGCAACAATTATTTTGGGATTATTCTTATATGTTATACCCTGCATTAGCCAGACCCAGAAATATGATCTTTTGATAAAAAACGGAACCGTCATTGACCCCAAAAATAAAATCAATTCTTTACTGGATGTAGCTGTTACAAATGGAAAGATTGTAAGCGTTGTTAAAAATATACCTCCCTTAAGGGCAACCAAAGTAATTGATGCCACGGGTTTATTGGTCACACCTGGTTTAATTGATATCCACACACACGTTTTTGTTGGAACAAAGCCCGGCAGATTTGCTGACGGCATATATAGTTTATCTCCTGATGATTTTTCTTTTAAGAGTGGGGTTACCACAGTAGTAGATGCCGGTACTTCAGGCTGGCGAAATTTTCCGTTATTTAAAGAACAGGTTATAGATAAATCACAAACCCGGATCCTGGCTTTTCTTAATATCGCCGGTTCGGGTATGAGCGGTGATCCTGCCCAGCAGGATATAGGGGATATGGATTCAAAATTGACGTCGCTTATTGTTCAAAAATATCCGGATGTAATTGTTGGCATCAAAATCGGGCATTATGAAAGTAAAGAATGGTTTCCTTTTGAAAAAGCAATAGAAGCAGCACAAAAAACCAATACACCTCTTTTTGTTGAATGCCACCTGCCACAATTTTCCCTGGAGGAACAATTGAACCGGATGCGATCCGGAGATATTATCACTCACTCTTTTGAACAGGTTTCTGAAAGAATGACCATTATAGATGAACAAGGCAAACTCAGGCCCTTTGTTTTGGATGCGCAAAAAAAAGGAATTCTTTTTGACGTGGGCCATGGTGGTGCAGGCTTTTGGTTCAGCCAGGCAATTCCGGCATATAAGCAGGGATTATTGCCCAATTCATTTGGCTCAGACCTGCATCGTTTCAGCATGAACTCCGGGATGAAAAGTATGCTGAATATCATGTCAAAATATTTAAACATGGATATGCCTGTTGAAGATATTATATTAAGGGCCACCTGGAATGCCGCTACGTCAATTAAACGGCCTGACCTTGGAAACTTAAGTGAAGGATCAGTGGCAGATATCGCTATACTTAGTGTGCTGAATGGAAATTTTGGTTTTATTGATGCAGGTGGAAATAAACTGGAAGGTAATCGTAAACTGGAATCGGAATTGACAATCAGGGCCGGCAAAATTGTGTGGGACTTAAATGGGATAGCTGCCCAAAAATGGAAAGAGTAATCTAAAAACCTGTAACGAACATTTTATTGGCAGAATTATAGGATGATCAAACAAATGATTTTTTAAATGAAAGTGGAATACCTCGCAGATCGCAAATCTTATATATGGTTGTTCCTTATGGGTATATTTTTTTTGCAATGCAAAGCAAAAAACGAATTGCCTCCCGGTGATCAGGATAACGGAGGTCTTTCCATGCCCGAAAATTTTGAAGCAGTAATAGTTATTGATAGCCTCGGCCCGGCCCGTCATATAGCCGTGAATGATAACGGCGATATTTATGTCAAACTTCGATTTTCCAAAATGGGAGAAGGTGGCAATGTAGCTCTTCGTGATTCCACCGGGGATGGAAAGGCCGATATCATCAAAAGATTTGGAGACTATATGGACAGTGGCAGTTTGTCCAATGCTATGAGGATACATAATGGCTACTTATATTATGCATCAGAACTTGTATTATACCGGAACAAATTAACCCCCGGAAAGCTGATTCCAGAAAGTAAAGCGGAGGTTGTGCTTACGGATGATCATGAACATGGAAGTCATTGGCATATTACCAAGCCCATTTCATTTGATGACAAGGGAAACATGTATGTCCCTTTTGGCGCTCCGTCCAATGCCTGCCAGGATATTCAAGATACGCCGGCAGGTGTTCCTGGTTTACGGGGCATAGACCCATGCCCTGATCTTGAACATCATGGAGGCATCTGGCAGTTTGATGCCAATAAAATCGGCCTGACACAAAAAGATGGAAAAAAATTTGCGACCGGTATCCGAAGTGTTGTGGCGATGGACTGGAATGAGGCCGACGAAAATTTATATACAGTTATGCATGGGAGAGATGATCTTCATCTTTTATGGCCTGAAAAATTTTCTCCCTGGCAAAGTGCTGTACTTCCTTCCGAAGAATTTCAAAGAGTAAAACAGGGAGATGATTTTGGTTGGCCCTATTGTTATTATGACCAGATACAAAAGAAAAAAGTGCTGGCACCTGAATATGGGGGCGATGGCAATATAATTGGAAAATGCAGTGAAGTTAAGGATCCGATTATGGGCTTCCCGGGTCATTGGGCCCCAAATGACTTACTGTTTTACCAGGGTGATCAATTCCCTGCCCGTTATAAAAATGGCGCTTTTATAGCTTTTCATGGATCTACCAACCGGGCGCCCTATGCTCAATCAGGCTATTTTGTATGTTTTGTTCCTTTCAGGAACGGTGAGCCGGCGGGTGATTGGGAAGTTTTTGCCGATGGTTTTGCAGGTGCAGATACCATCATAAACGTAAGTGATGCTGTGGCCAGGCCAATGGGCCTTGCTACCGGCCCCGACGGATCTCTGTACGTTAGTGATTCCAGGAAAGGGAAAATATGGCGGATCATGTACAAAGGAGATAAAAATAAATTTGGCAAGGCGCAATTGGAAAGCATGGAAAAAAGAAAATTGCTTGCTCATATTAAAACTCCGGACCTGGTCAATGATAACCTGGATAAAAGTAAACCCCTTACCGGTGAGAAAATTTATGACACCTATTGTCGTTCCTGCCACCAGAAAGATGGAAAGGGAGACGGACTTCGGTTTCCACCCTTAAACAATTCAGAATGGGTAAAAGGGGATAAAAAAAGGCTGATCAATATTTTATTAAATGGATTAGAAGGAACAATTAATGTAAAAGGAAAACCATATAACAGCATAATGCCTGCTCATAAATTCTTATCAGATGAAGCGATTGCGGATGTGCTGACTTATGTAAGGCAAAATTTTGATAATAATGCCGGTGCTATTCATACTGAGGAAGTGAGCAGGATCAGAAACGCAACTAAAAAATAAAAACTGTTTTGATAAGTAAAATATCTTTTGATACTATTTTATATTCTATTAGCAGAGATAAAATGGAAGGAGCAAAATTGCTTTTTTCATTTCCTTAAATAGTTTGCCGAAACCACAACCCGTTTAATAATCAATTAAAAATAATGCGATGCTAAAAAAAATTTCATTCTTCTGTTTTCTTGCTATGGCCTTCGTAATTTCTTGTACTGAATCAAAAAAAACTTCAATGAACAGGGAACTTTATAAATCGTCTGTGTTAACATCCGTAAACTCATTTACCTCCGGCGCTGAGGGACCGGCAGTGGATAAAAAGGGAATATTATATGCTGTCAATTTTTCACGCCAGGGAACTATAGGTAGCGTTACTGCTGATGGAGATACATCTCTGTTTTTAGAATTGCCTGGAGGTAGTATCGGGAATGGAATTCGTTTTACCTCGGGTGGTGATATGTTAATTGCGGACTATATCAACCATAATGTTTTGCGGGTTGAAATGGCGTCTAAAAAATTATCTGTATTTGCACATGAGCCTGAAATGAACCAACCAAATGACCTGGCTATTGACAGCAAAGACCGCATCTATGCCAGTGATCCCAATTGGAGTAAAGGTACCGGCCGCATATGGCGCATAAACGACGATGCGAAAATTGCACTGCTGGAAGACAGCATGGGAACTACAAACGGAATTGAAGTAAGCATGGATGAAAAAATCCTTTATGTAAATGAGTCGGTGCAAAGAAAAGTATGGGCTTATGATTTATCAAATGAGGGACAAATAAGCAATAAGAGATTATTAATAGAATTCCCTGATTTTGGTATGGATGGTATGCGCTGCGATACAGATGGAAATCTATATATTACCCGGCATGGAAAGGGTACCGTTGTAAAAGTTTCTCCTGCTGGAAAAATATTGCAGGAAATATCCTTAAGCGGAAAAAATCCAAGCAATATCGCCTTTGGTGGCAATGATGGCCGCACCGCCTATGTTACTATCCAGGACCAGGGTAATATTGAGACTTTCACGGTAGATAAACCTGGTCGTGAGTGGAAGATGATAAATAAAAATTGAACAGGGAACACAAGTAAATAGTTGACATATCAGATGAATTTGGGCAAACACTGCAATCATTTTTTTAAGGCAGTATGAACAACCGATTGCGTGACTTTAACCCTTATTATTTTCATAAGTTTGAAATAATCACGTTTAGAAAAATCTTGCCTGTCTTCAACTGAAAAACGAAAATCACATGCAAAAATGGGTTGTTATTATCCTGTGGAATTTATCCCTGTTTTCCATTTCACATGCACAAAAAGATGCCACCATTAAAGAATACGGCAAGGTATTTACAACTTACCCATTTTCAGATCCCAATCCCGTTCCGATGGTGGAAAGAATCTATCCTTATTTCCGCTATGATGGTTTCACTGATAAACCGGTACAGAAAGAATGGAAAGTGATCGAATTGGAAAACGATTATATCCGTGTAATGATATTACCGGAAATCGGTGGAAAAATTTGGTCTGCCGTGGAAAAGGAAACCGGCAAATCCTTTATCTATTATAATCAAACAGTAAAGTTTAGGGATGTGGCTATGCGTGGCCCATGGACCAGTGGAGGCATTGAAGCTAATTATGGTATCATCGGCCATACTCCCAATTGCGCCACACCTGTAGATTACCTGACCAGGAAAAATGAAGACGGTAGTGTGAGTTGTATAATAGGCGTTTTAGATCTTTTGACAAGAACACCCTGGCGGCTGGAAATAAATTTACCGAAGGATAAAGCCTATTTAACTACCCGGTCCTTCTGGTATAATCCTACACCTGTTGAGCAGGCATATTATACCTGGATGAATACAGGTTTGAAGGCCAGTGGAAATTTGGAATTTATTTATCCCGGAACACATTATTTAGGGCATGAAGGGGAATACAACGACTGGCCAATTAACAAGCAAAACGGTAAGGACATTTCATTTTATGAAAACAATGATTTTGGTGGATACAAATCATATCATGTATTTGGGAAATACACTGATTTTTTCGGGGCTTACTGGCACCAGGATGAATTTGGTATGGGCAGATATTCCACTCATGATGATAAAGCGGGAAAAAAGATCTGGATCTGGGGTTTGTCGGAGCAGGGAATGATCTGGGATAAACTTTTAACAGATACAGACGGGCAGTATGTTGAAGTGCAGAGCGGAAGATTTTTTAACCAGGCAGATTTGGGCAGTACTTTCACTCCTTTCAAACATGGAGGATTTTTTCCTTATGCCTCTGAGGCCTGGACAGAATATTGGTTTCCCGTAAAACAAACCAGGGGTTTTGTAAAAGCCAATAATTATGGTGCCCTCAATTTAAAACGAGAAAAGGGTTGGATAAAAATTTATTTCTCGCCTCTTCAAAAGATCTATGATAAGTTGAATGTGATGGTAGGAGACAAAGTGATCTATACTAAATTGATTAAGTTAGGAACGATGGAATCATTTACTGATTCAATTCAGGATGCAAATGGGAATGCGCCGGTGGTTGTTAGGTTAGGAGAAAATAAATTGATATATAATGAAGATCCTGCGGCCGACGTTTTGGATCGTCCCCTTGAAACCCCAAAAGATTTTGACTGGAATTCTGTATATGGTTTGTATGTACAGGGAAAAGAAAATTTGGTTCAGCGATCTTATGCAAAAGCTTTTGAAAAATTAGATTCTTGTTTAAAGAAGGATCCCAATTACCTGCCAGCACTTACAGAGATGGCAAAGCTTATGATAAGGGAACAGAAATACAATGATGCTTATCAATATGCAAAGAAGGCCCTGAGTATAGATACATATGATGGTGCCGCCAATTACCTGTATGGACTTGCGAATATTCAATTGGGCAAAATAACAAATGCCAGGGATGGGTTTGATATTGCTACACTTAGTATGGAATATCGGAGTGCGGCTTTTACTGAGCTAAGTAAAATTTATTTGCGGGAAAAGAATTATGAAAGGGCTTTAGAGTATGCGAACAAAAGTCTTGACTTTAATCGCTATAACCTGGATGCTTACCAGGTATTGGCTGTTATGCACCGGTTGCAAAAAAATAAAACAAAAGGAGAAGAAATATTAGACAGTATAATGTCCATTGATCCTTTAAACCATTTTGCAAGGTTTGAAAAATATTTGTGGGATATCTCGGATGCAAACAAGCAGCAATTCGTTTCCATGATAAGAAATGAATTGCCGCATGAAACGTATTTAGAACTGGCACTCTGGTATTATCGTGTGGAGTTGAATGATGAAGCTTTCAGCGTATTAAGTCTGGCACCTGAAACCCCCGGGGTACTATACTGGCTCGCCTGGTTGAAAAGAAATACAGGGGATGAGAATTCCTTATTTCAAAAAGCCACAAAAGCGTCCCCTCTTCTATCTTTTCCATTCCGTGGGGAAACACTTGCAGTAATGGAGTGGGCTACTAAAAAAGATGCTGGATGGAAACCCAAATATTACCTGGCGTTGATCCACTGGCACCTGGGAAATTTGCAAGAAGCGAAATCCTTATTTCAACAGTGCGGAACCGAGCCTGACTTTGCTCCCTTCTATGCGGGAAGAGCAAACCTGGCCGGCGAGAATGAGGATGAGCAAAAAGTGACAGACCTAAGGCATGCCATACAGATGGATAAAGAACAATGGCGTTATCATAAAATCCTGGCTGAGCACTTCAATAAGCAAAAGAAATATGCTGATGCCCTGGCCATCGTGCAACCATACTACCGGGATCATGCCGGTGATTACATAATGGGTATGCTGTATGCAAAAACCCTATTGTTAAATAAGAAGTTCAAAAAATCAGATGCCGTATTATCAAAACTAAATATCATTCCATTTGAAGGAGCAACAGAAGGACATGAACTTTATCGCGAAGGAAAATTGATGCAGGCAATCCAGGAAATGCAAAAGAAAAATTATAAAAAGGCTTTACAATTTGTTGATGCCGCCAAATTATGGCCACAAAATTTAGGATCAGGAAAACCTTATGATGAAGATGTTGATCTGAAACTGGAGGACTGGATGTCTTATGTTATTTATGAAAAAACAGGGAAGATGGACCTGGCTAAGGGCTCATTACAAAAGATAATCCATGCACCGGGTAATTATCCGCAGGCTACCTGCCTGGCAACTGCATGGGCTATGGAAAAACAGGATCAAAAAACTGAAGCCATTCAGTGGCTGGATCTATTGATTCAAAAATCTCCTGGAAATAAAACATTGTTGTGGTGTAAAGCAATGTTTCTGAAACAGCCGGTGGATCTTCTCCATTCCAATGAAAGGAATGTGACCGTCCGTGTCCTCGAACAACTCAGCGAATTGCATTAATATGAAAAAATTATTTTGTTATTTCTTCCTGCTTTTGTTCCTGACTGGCCAATACGCCAGTGGAATGGATATAAAAGATTTTGAGAAGTATTTTAAGCTTTTACCTCAGCCACAAAAGATTGAGATATTATCCGGGAAAGGAATTACTTACAGTTCTTTCCGGTCCATTTTTTTAAAGGGAACTTCTCAAAAACCAGTGTTATATGGAGTTTTGAAATCATTACCTCTTGCAAATAAGTCCGGACCCGGTGTTCTGACAATGAACCTATCCAATGATCAGCAATTGCCCGGCTCAACCGAAGGTTATATTCTTGAAATTAAGAATGGCGGGGCAGTTATTAATGCAAGAAGCCAGGCAGGATTGTTCTATGCATGCCAGACATTGCTTCAAATGCTGGAAGATGCCAGTGATCAACAGATCCTCATTCCGGAATGCCGGATTACAGACTATCCTGATATACCTTACCGGGTTATACACCTTGATTTAAAGCACCACCTTGATGCCGGGTATTATTATTACCAAATGATTGACCGCCTGGCCGCGATAAAAATTAATGCTATTATTGTTGAGTTTGAAGACAAACTCCGATACCGGCAAGCTCCTTTAATAGGGGCAGCTCATGCCATATCTATTGAAGAGTTTGCAGCCATAAGCCGGTATGCTGAAGAGCGAAATATTGAGATCAGCCCTCTTGTGCAGGGACTCGGACATGCTTCTTTTATTTTAAAACATGAACCATATAAAAAACTCAGGGATAATCAAGTTTCTGATTGGTCATTTGACGCAGTTAATCCGGAAACCTATTCGCTTCAATTTTCATTGTATGAAGATGCAATAGCTGCTACGCCATACGGAAAATATCTTCATGTAGGAGGGGATGAAGTGGGGGACCTGGGCATGTCAGAACTGGCGAAGAAATCAGGTTTGAGTGCTATACAACTGCAAATGCAATGGCTGAATAAAGTGAGTGAGTTTGCCAGGGCTCACAATCGTATTCCCATTTTTTGGGATGATATGGTTTTTAAACTTTCGGGTCTTTACCAAACCACCTGGGATCCTGCCGTCCCGGAAGCGGAGGTGAACCGGATATGGAAAGAGAATGCTCATAGATTAGATGAAAATTTTAATCTATTCCCAAAGGAATGCGTGTATATGAGATGGAACTATGATTCACCTGCCATATTGGGTAATAATAAAGCAATCGATTGGTACAGGAACCATAATTTGAAAGTGATGGCAGCAACAGCGGCTCAAACGATGTGGCCAATGTTACCACGGGAAAAATCAAACTTTCAGCCAATAAAAGATTTTTGCAGAATAACTTCTGAAAAGAAACTGAGTGGGATATTATGTACAGCGTGGGATGATTGCTCTCCTCATTTTGAAACCTATTGGAGGGGATTTCATGATTTTGCTTTTTTCAGTTGGAATTATAAAGACCTTAAAGTGGACGATATTCATTCATTGTTTAGGCACAGGTTTTATGCCCCGGAATTGCAGGACAGTTCGTTTGAGTTTCAAAATTTACTTGAGCAGGCACTGGTATTTTGGGAAACAGCGTTGCTTGAAAAAGGCCACAGGAATAATTATCCTGAAAAGATTGAGTTGATTGATTTACCGGATCCTGGAAAAATTGGAAAATGGAGTGAGCTGTATGTGCAAAGGATCAATAAAGCAAAAGACGAAATGTTGCGGTACCGGTTAATTAAAGATAAAATTCAAAAGGCCCTGAAAATAGTGCGACGGAATGAATATTCTTTGATCCTGATGAACCAGATCAATGAATTGCAGATTTATCCTTCCCAACTTTTATTGTTATTGGAGAATTACGACCGGGCCTCACCGGAGTCTGCTAAACAAGCAGCCTGGAAACAAATAAAAAATTATACAGATCACTTTAACGTGTTAAGAAAAAATTTTGAAGATATATTTTCAAAGACAAGGATATTAAACAATCCTGCTGATTACATGCTCGATCAGAATGTACATAAGCATCTTGCGAATGGTTCGAATAGCAGTGATTGGATGTATGTTTACGAACTCGCCATGAACAAGAAGATAAATAACTGGTTGGCAAATTGAGGCTATA
>JBGTNK010000175.1:0-4603 GCA_041743125.1 Chitinophagaceae bacterium | reverse complement strand
GATAACCATAAACTTTCCCTTTCTTTGTGTCAAATAAAAATACACTATGAAATTAGCCTCATACCTGAAAGATAACCACGAGCAACTGGGCGTTGTAATTGATGGCTTTGTATATGACATGGATATACTGCATCCCGATCTCCCAAATAGTATGAATATGTTTCTTACCTATTGGGATGATGTTTATCCAATAGCCCAGGCAGGCGTGCTGATGTTAACAGAAGGTACCAGAAGCAGTAACAGGAAAATTGCGGTTAGCGAAGTAGAATGGCTGGCACCCGTTCCTTTTCCGGCTTCCTGTCGGGATGCCTACGCCTTTCGTCAACATGTGGCTTCCGCGAGGAGAAACCGAAAAGCGGAAATGATACCCGAATATGATCAATACCCGATATTCTATTTTACCAATCACCACAGTATACAGGGTCCCGGGCCCGTACGGTGTATGCCTGACCATTTTGAAAAATTAGATTTTGAACTGGAAGCGGCCATTGTGATCTGTAAACATGGTCGCAATATACCTGCCGCAGAAGCCGATAGTTATATAGGCGGCTTAATGATCATGAATGACCTGAGTGCAAGACGACTGCAAATGGAAGAAATGGTATTGAACCTGGGCCCTGCCAAAGGAAAAGATTTTTCAACGGTACTGGGACCCTGGCTGGTCACCCTTGATGAATTGCAAACATTTGAAATACCTGCTAAAGAAAATCATACCGGCAAAAACTGGAACCTGAATATGACGTGCAGCGTAAACGGAATTCAGGTAAGTGCAGGCAATTTGGGAGATATGGATTGGACCTTTGCCGAAATTATAGAACGGGCTTCCTATGGTGTGGATCTTTATCCCGGAGATGTGATAGGAAGTGGTACAGTTGGCACTGGCTGTTTTTTAGAATTAAATGGCACCGGCAAATTGAATAATCCGGATTACACTGAACAATGGTTAAAGGCCGGGGATGTAGTGGAAATGGAAATGGATTCATTAGGTAAACTGAGTAATACAATTATAGCTGAGGAAACGGATTGGAGTATATTGAAGAGAAAGAAGAGTTAATCGTCCCTTAACCGCAAAGACGCAATGACGCAAGGATTCGCTATGAATAAAGAACAGTATGAATATCTGGCCACTCAAATTTTTCAGGCGTCTTTAGAGGTTCATAAAACTTTGGGGCCGGGCCTGCTTGAGTCGGTATACGAATTTGCTCTGGTAAAAGAATTACAACTTCGAAATATTAACATTCAATACCAGGTTAAAATTCCATTGTTTTATAAAGGCCATAATACCGGCAAAGAATTCTTCATTGATATTCTTGTTGAAAAAGGAAATAGTTCTCGAAGTAAAATCCTGCGAAGAAGGAATGCTTCCGGTTCACCAGGCTCAACTTTTATCATATCTGAAATTATCTGACAAGAAGTTAGGGTTTTTAATCAACTTTAATGTCACCCTATTAAAAGAAGGATTTAAAAGGTTGGTAAATAATTATTAAACTCCGCGAACCTTTGCGTCATTGCGTCTTCGCGGTTAAGCAAAATTTATGCACTTCAATCTCCGGGATCTAAAACCAGCAGAAAAACAATACTACCTGCAGCATGTGGTAGCTCCGCGGCCAATCTGTTTTGCCTCTACTATTAGTAAAGAAGGCCAGGTGAATTTAAGCCCCTTTAGTTTTTTCAATTTATTTTCAACCAACCCGCCTATCGTTATTTTTTCACCTTCAAGAAGGGTAAGAGACAATACCACCAAGCACACACTGCAAAATGTTTTGGAAGTGCCGGAAGTGGTGATCAATTTGGTAACATTTGATATGGTGCAACAAACATCACTGGCAAGCTGTGAATTTCCAAAAGGAGTTAATGAATTTATTAAGGCAGGATTCACTCCCATACCGGCTACCCTGGTAAAACCGCCAATGGTAAAAGAAAGTAAGGTAAACCTGGAGTGTAAAGTAATTGAAGTAAAAGTTTTAGGATCCGAAGGAGGAGCAGGTAACCTGGTGATCTGTGAAATTTTGAAGATGCATATTGATGATGATTTGCTCGATGCTGAAATGAAAATAGATCAGCGGAAAATTAATCATGTGGCCCGGCTGGGTGGAAACTGGTATTGCCAGGTGAATGAAACAAATCTTTTCCAGGTAGAAAAACCAAATACGCAGTTGGGCATAGGAATCGACTCTTTACCGGAAAGCATCAGAAGCAGTAAGATACTTTCAGGAAATGATCTGGGCCGGTTGGCAAATGTGGAAGAGATGCCTTTCATTGATCCTTCCTTTACTGATGATCATTTGAAGCAGATCATTCAATATTACAATTTGAATCCGGAGGAAATGGAGAAAGAGTTACATCTGTATGCAAAAAAACTATTGGAAGAAGGTAAAGTAAAAGAAGCCTGGCAGGTGCTGTTGACCGATTTTGAATAGCGGTCAAGTCAAAACAGCTAACCGTAAAATCAGATGGATTTTTAGCATGATTTTGAGTTATGTTTATAAAAAAGCGCAATGCTTCGTCTTGCCCTTTCATTCATAGTATTGCTGATCCTCCTTACGCAGCTTACCGGCTGCAAAAAAAATTCAGGACATGAAATGTGGGAATTTTCCTTTACCTACAATGGCCAAACCTATACGGGTGCAGAATATGGTTCGCCGAGAGAATTCCGGGGAGACATATTAGGAATCGAAATTAGAAAACCTGATGTTCTTGGTGGGGTAGTACGTTTTATTTGGGCAAATAACTGTGCGATTTTAGAACCAACCGGTATGGACATTTCCTTTAATGAAAATTCGTGTGCTTTCTATACAACAGGATCGCCGGTTGATTCTTCCAAAATATTCACTTATAGCTCGGGTTCAGGGAATACTACTGCAACGAATTGTAAAACTAAAAGAGACAGGCTGAACCGCGTGGATTATACCACTTGCACAATCTCCGGTTCTTTCTCACTTGTGCTTATTAATAATGCAGGTCTTACAAAAAGAATAACGGGAACATTTAAGGATCCTGATGTAATAAAATGATATATTATAACTATGCGTAGTTAAACTTCACGACATCTTCCCGCAATAAAAATCTCAATTTTAACTCGAACAAAAAAACTGGTTGATGAATCTTTGAGATTTAAGATTTCACCTGAAACGTGCTATGATTTTTTCAAGCTGGTAATTAATCCATCTATTGATGATCTTTTAAAACAGATCTTCAGTATTTCAGTTTGAATCCTGAACAAATGGAAAAGGAATTGCAATAGCATGCAAAATTTCTGCCTGATAAAGAAGGGTTATGCCAGCTTTGCAAATATTACTTGCCATATCCTAACCATCCAAGTTATTTCCATGGGCTTTCCCTGGACAAATATTCCAGCGCATTTTTCCGGACAATTTTAAAAGCCTCTCTTTTTTTTCCTACAATATCAGGTCCGGCAGCCAGTAGGCCACTCATTACATTTCTTTTTGTATAGAACTCGCAGTTTGTAATTTCGGAATCCTTAACCATTACTCCGCTGTTATACAAACGATAGCTGATACGGGCACAAATATCAAAAGAAGCAGTACGGTTTTTCCCACCTGCATCCTTTGTCACTTCCACATCTGTCTGATTAAAGAATGCGTCGAGCGTTTTTATAACAATGGCTTTCGATGCATTGTTCCGGATCATTAATAAAAGAATGGTGCTGTCTGAATCTGCTTTTTCATTTATTAGTTCCGGGATAACGATCAGCAGACCTCCGTTGGGAGGAGGGCTGCTCTCATATAAAACCTGCTTCAGGCTATCGGCCAATTCCCTGAATAGCTATTTTTTATTTTTCCTGGATTTATTAGACATGGCATCAAAAGAATTAATGATCAGCATATTGACCGGGACAGAATCTGTCCGGATATTATATTGCATGCTATTTTCTTCTGCGCTCAGATGAAAACTTAAGATCATTAAAAATCCAAAAGATAATAAACCGGGGATTCTCATCATCATTATATCTTATTTTAATCCTAACCGCTCCAAAAGGCTTTCTTTTTTTGATTTGGAAACAGGAAGTTGTTCTCCCGTCTGCAATTTTAAATATCCTCTATCTGACCGGACAAAGTGAGTGATAAAACCCATATTTACCACCGTGGAATGATGTATTCGTTGAAACAGATCCACCGGCAATAATTCTTCAATATCACCCAGGGTTTTTGAAACCAAAATGTATTTTCTATTGTCAAGAAATACTTTTGTGTAAGCTCCTTCTGCCTGGCAATAAATGATATGGCTTACTTCAACAAATTCATACCCATCTTTATATGACAAGGCGATTTTTTGTTGTGCGGATGGTATCTTAATATTACGGAGAAGGTTTTCAATATGGATATTGCCGGGCTGTTGTAATTTTTGTTCGGCCTTTTTTACAGCTTCTTTCAGGTCATTTGCATCAATTGGTTTCAGCAGGTAGTCAACAGCGCTGATGCGAAAGGCTTTGGCGGCAAACTCATTATGTGTTGAATGATAAAACCAATAATACATAAGCAAAGTTTTATTTTACATTCAGTTGCAATATTTATTTCCTATAACAAGATCAAATCTATATCACAGTAAAACCGATGCCTAATTGATTCTTGCGTTTGGCATA
>JBGTNK010000174.1:0-6146 GCA_041743125.1 Chitinophagaceae bacterium | reverse complement strand
TTGCATCGGTAACAATTATCGAGACCTCACAGCCGCTTCACTATGCGTTCGGCTCTTACAGACGCACCTGTTGTATCGTTCACCACCTTCCGACTTATCGGAACGCAGCATACAACCGGTTTGATGGTGAAGGTTGCTCTGCTTCTCCCATCGAGAGACCTGCTCTCATCACAAAAGCAGCTTCGCTGGACACACACAGGCGGTTTGGCAATAGGGCGGGGCGAGGAATATATTCTCAACTTTTTGTTCGCTATTCAGCTTCAGTTCCAGCCGACGAATAAAGCCAAGCAACAGAACATACAATGAACTTTTATTTATAAATTTATTACTATCTATATTTTTTGAGATGCTATACGGTTTTGCAGAACAACCCAAACCGCTGATATAACACAATGAGTTTTCGCCGTTCGGAATATTAAACAGGCTAAAAAGCTTTTTTATTTTTAAGTTGTAAACGTAAACTAGTTAATATTTACTTTGGCAACATGGATAGCTGTAACCAAAACTCCTCAATTTGTAGTATAACTTTCAAAAACTCATCCATTTCTAAAGGTTTTTTAATGTAGCTATTACAATGATTTTTATATGCGCTATCAATATCTGTTTGATTAGAGGAAGTTGTGAGCATAATCACAGGAATTTTTTTTAGGATTTCATCTTGCTTAATCTCTTTTAAAACTTCATGCCCATTAAATTTGGGAATATTGATGTCTAATAAAATTATATCAGGTGTTTGGGCTTTTGCAAACTCACCTTTTTTATTTAAAAAATCCAAAGCTTCCTTGCCATTTCTTGCCAAACTAACTTTTGTTTTCATTTTGCTTTCCTCAAAAGCGTCAAGTGTAAGTATAATATCTCCTTCGTTGTCTTCTACAAGAAGGATATGTGCTAATTTTAAATTTCTGTTGCTCATAATCATGTTAGTTGTTTAATTTTAGATATTGTAAAGTAAAAAGTAGAACCTTTATCTATTTCGGATTCAACCCAAATTTTACCCCCTAAAAACTCAACGCTTCGCTTGGCAATTGCCAGTCCTATACCAGTGCCGTCGTCTGCTTTCCTGTTTTGTAATCTTTGAAAAATGATAAATATTTTATTGAAAAATTTTGGGTCAATGCCAACGCCATTGTCTTTGATGGCAAACTGCCAAACATTTTCTTTTTCTATAGCATCAATTTCGATGCTGGGTGATTTATTTTCATCTACATATTTTAATGCATTGTCAAGCAAACAATGAAAAATTTGAGTTATTGGAGCCCGATAAGTTTCAATAGAAGGCAATCCATGAAAAGTTATTGTAGCCTTTTTCTCAGCGATGGCTTTTCTTCTCAATTGAGTATATTCAGCAACTATTTCATTTAAGTTTATCCAATCATTTTGATCGGTTGGTCTATTTGCTCTTGAATAAAGTAATAAATCCAGAATAATTTGCTTCATCCTTTTGGCTCCGTCTGTTGCAAAATAAATGTATTGCAGCCCCTTTTCATCTAAACGATCCCCATATTTCCGTTTCAATTGATCCATAAAACTTGAAATCATTCGCAACGGTTCCTGTAAATCGTGGGAAGCAATAAAAGCGAATTGCTCCAACTCTTCATTAGAGCGTTCTAGTTCGAGCGTATACGATTTTAGCAGCTCCTTATTTTTAACTTCCTGCGTAATGTCTGATGAGATACCAATGATACCTGTCAATCTATTATGCTCATCAAAAATGGGAGAATTGGTAATCATAGCTGGAAAAATTGTTCCATCCTTTTTTTTCACATTAAATTCTCCCGACCATCCTTCTCCTTTTTTTAGCCCCTCCATTATCTCCTTAGCTTGTTCTTCACTGGTATCAGGGGTTGTTAGAAGCATTATATTCTTTCCTATGGCTTCTTCCCGTGTCCAGCCATAAATAATCTCAGCTGCTTTGTTCCAGTAATTTACAACACCATCGAGGTTTGTTGCTATAGCAGCCTGTCCTATTGTACTCAATAAATTAGCTTTGAACCTGTTCTCTTCAGCTGATTTTTTCTGTTCAGTAATATCAGTCATAGCTCCAACCATCCGGATAGCTTTACCATTCTTATTTCGTAAAATCAATCCTCTGTCTATTACAAAAATTATTTCATTCTTATTGTTGAGGATGCGGTATTCCTCCTCCCATCTATTACAATCGGGGTCTTCCAGGGCTTTTTGAACACTACTTTTAATTTTGGAAATATCTTCCCTATGAAAATTATCATTCCAAAAATCCTTTTTCTCTAAAATCCTGGATGTTCCAACTCCTAAAAAATTATCTATGGCATTTGATCTTGAGAATGTACCACTTTCTATATCCCAATCCCAGATGACATCATTGGTTGCCTCGGTTACTTTTTCGAATCGTTCGTTGGCCTGGAGGATGGTTTCTTCTGCCTTTTTACGTCCAGTAATATCCTGGCAACTTCCAATAGCCATCAACGGCTCCCCCTTATCGCCAAAAGTTACTTTCCAGTGTTCTTCTACTACTTTCGCCTCCCCGGAAGCTGTTACAATGCGGTGTTCAATCCTATGTTGAGTCTGAGCATCAGCCTGGGTTGAATCTTTTAAAGCTTTATCTACTTTTTCTCTATCGTCTGGATGTACATAGTTTAAAAAGTTCTCGTGGGTAGTTTCAAAACTTTCTCTATCCGTTCCAAAAATGCGGTAGGTTTCATCAGACCAGGTTAGCTTTAGATTAGACAAATCAGTTTCCCAACTGCCTACTTTAGCCACCTCTTGTGCATTGGTAAGGTGAACCTGTTGCAATTGTAACTGCAGCGCAAGCAGGCGATATTTTTGTTCGCTTTCAGTCAGCTTTTCTTCGCTTCTTTTACGCTCAGTAATATCCCTAACGAAGGCACAGAAAAATTCTTCACCTGCCTGTTTGATTGGTATTACTGTTAATTCAATTGGAAATTCTTCTCCATTTTTTCTTATGGCAGATAATTCCAATAATGCATTGATGATTTTCCCTTCTCCTGTTTGAAGATAGTTTTTTAACCCTTCAACATGGTACTTGCGGAAGTGTTCTGGTATAATCATTTCGGATAATGGTTTTCCAATCACTTCTTCCGCTTTCCATCCAAAAATAACTTCTGATTGAGGATTCCAGAAGCTGATCGTTCCATTGGAATCCATAGAAATAATGGCATCTAAGGCACCATTCATGATTAACCTTCTTTTCTCCTCGCTTTTTGCAATTTCTGCATTCGCTTTTTTGCGTTGGGTGATGTCTGCAAAGTATACAGAAATACCGGCAGGTGTAGGATAAATGCTTTCATCAAACCAGGCATCAAAAGGAACGTAATAAAATTCAAATTTTGTGGCCTCTGCTGTATGCTGAACCTTTCTTAATTCATCTTCGAACAGCGTATTTTTTAAATCAGGAAATTCTGTAAACAGGTTTTTACCTATAATTTTTTCTTTTTTAACGGCTAATAAATTTGCACAGCTGGTATTCATGTAGGTAAAATTTAATTCACCATCCAGTGCATAGAAAGCATCTCCAATACTTTCGAGAATATTGGTTTTTTCTTCAATTAATTTTAGTTGGTTTAGCTCTGCAACCTTACGGGTATTTATGTCTTGAAAACTTCCGTAAATCCGTGTGCATTTTCCATTCACCATTTCAGCTCTGCCAATTGATCGTACCCAAACTTCATTGTTTTTACCTGTTACGATAATGGCTTCAAAATCAAACGGAGTTCCTGTTTCAATACAGGCATTCACCACCTCGGTTACTAGTTCCCTGAAATCATCACGATAAAAATTAATGGCTTCACTCAATTGCGGCATAAAATTTTCCGAGGTTTCGTGAATCTCATACGTAATATCAGACCAAAATAGGGAGTTATTGACCATATCAACTTCCCAGCTACCAATCCTCGCCATTTTGGAAGTATTGGTGCTCAATTCACGAAGTTTTTTCTCTGCTGTAATATTTCTGGCGGTGGCATAGATCAAACCATCTTGTATATTCACATTGGCAGTCCAGCTTAGCCAGCAAATCTCGCCACTTTTTTGAACGTAACGGTTTTCGAATGAAGAAACAGATTGCCCTTTGCCCAGTTTAGCAATCTCCTGTGCAGTAATATCTTTGTCTGCCGAAAAAACAAACTCATCAATATTATGGTAAAGTATTTCTTCCTCTGTATATCCCAGCAAATGACAGCCGGACGGATTCATTTTAAAGAAACGGCCCTGAAAATCGGCAACACACACTATATCCGGAATGGATTCGTATAAATGGCTCAGATCATTCTCTAGTTTTTTACGATTGATCTCCGAACCAATAAAAGTTTGGAAATTAACAAAAAGGCCTGCGTATTTTTCAAGGGTCTCAACGCCATGTTTACTACCCACAAATAATACCCCAATTACCTCATCTTGGTTGATAAGGGGTATGCCCCATACCGTTTTTAGATTTATTTTTTTTGCTGCTTCTTTTCTAATAAAATCTTTGCTATCATCCGAGGTATTCCAAAATACCTGTTTTTTTTTCTGCCATATCTGCCCTGCCAGCCCGCTACCCATTTCAAATGATTGGTAACCTTGGGTTTCGGCATAAAAAACTTCATGGGAAATATCTTGCAAGTAATGACTGGTATATTTCACTTTGCTGCGTTCCATATTAATGGTCCATAGCTCCACCCAGTCGAACCCTCCAAAAACACCAATCGTTTGGCAAAGCCCTTTACATGCGTTACCAAAATCGTTTTCTCTGTTAAAGTTCAGGCTGATATCTGTGAGTAATTCCCTTTCCCGTTGTTTTACTTTTTGTTCAGTAACATCCCTTTCAATGGAAATCCAATGGGTGTACCAGCCATTTTTGTCAGCAACGGGAGATACAGATAAATTTATCCAAAACTCATCTCCATTTTTTTTGTAATTGATGATAGTTATTTCACAGGGTTGCCAATTCCGCAGGGCCTTGCTCAGCCTTGCCAGTTCTGCCTTGTCTGTTTTTGGTCCTTGCAGCATTCTTGGCGATTTCCCGAATACTTCTTCGGCTGTGTAGCCCGTCATTTTGGTAAAGGCATCATTCACATATATAATAAATGGGCCGGGTTCATCCAATGGCTCTGCTTCGGTAATTAATACAGCATCATTCGTGTTTGTAATAACACTTTCCAGAAGTTTGAGCCTTTGTTCTTCTGCCTTTTTAGCGGTGATATCCCTCGAATTGGCGACAATGCCACCCACTGCAGGATTATCCATCATATTGGTAAGTACGGTTTCTATCCATCGCCACTCGTTTTTATTGTTTCTAAACCGGAAGGGTTCTACATGTACTTTTTGCTGTTCGGTAATTTTTTGCAGACTGGCCATGGTTCGTTCTGCATCATCGGGATGGATAAATTCAAACGGGCTTCTCCCCAAAAATTCTTCGGGTTGCATACCTAAAACAGTGAAGCTTGTAGGGCTAACATAGCGATAAGTACCGTCAGCATCCAGTATGGCAATCAGGTCAGCACCTTCCTGCACCAGGGCTTTAAATCGTTGTTCGCTTTCATGTAACAATGTTTCCTGCTCAATTTTTTCCTTTGCATCTCTGGCTACACTATACATGAGTTTGGACTCACTGTCCCAACGTGCCGACCACTGGTTGTAAGCAATTGCTCCGTCTTTTCGTTTGTAGCGATTTACAAATGATTTAATTTCCTCACCATTGAGTATGGCGTTTGCAATATCATTGGTTTTAGGTATGTCTTCTTCTATAATAAACGACACATAAGGTTTGCCAATTAGTTCCTGAGGCGTATACCCCCAGTGTTTAGTGGCTGCCTCACTTACAAAAATAAAATTGCCTGCCTCATTTATAGTGCAAAAAACATCGAGGGAGGCATCCATTAACTGGTGTGCATCAGATCGCTGCTTAACAATTCGTGTGATATCACGGGATTGACAGGCGACCGCCACTACCTGATTATTTTCATCTCTAATTGGATTAAAAATAATCTGGCCATATTGTATTTCATTGGTTTCCGGATGAGAATAATGCTCTTCTATTTCAAAATAATCTCCAGACAAGGCTTTTTTGTAATAGCCCGTCCACTTTTCAATATAGCCTTCTCCAAATCCTTCTACCAATACCGATTCATTTAGTTTTTTTTCTTTACCGGTTAAATGCTTCATCAGGT
>JBGTNK010000173.1:0-17591 GCA_041743125.1 Chitinophagaceae bacterium | reverse complement strand
AGGCAGAGGGCATTTTCCATTACTTGCACGGTTTCATCTTTTCGCAGGTTTTCTTTTAGCAGAATATGTTTTACTCCTTTTATTTCTTCCTCGTCATATCCGGCTTCTGTCATTAATTCTCCTGCTGTTGCTGCATGAACTTTTGCCAGATCTGTGCGCCATTTGTAATAACCTGCTTTACCTGAAGGATACTGGCTCCTTGGAATTTTCCATCTTCCAATATGCTGGCACCTGGAGGCAAGCAACAGGTTTTCACCGGCAGCCGGCTCCAGTTTTTTTACCCATTCAAAAAGTTGTAAGGCGTAAAAATATTCAGCGGGATAAGATTCACCTTGCCAGGTTAATGAATTTGGATCCTGCTGGTTATAAGTATCAAAAAGGTTGAAAGCTTTATCAATTCTTGATGCAGTCATTTGCAAAATTTTTAAAGTGCAAGTTTGAGTTGCCGCGGCCACATTTCTACATCCCTAAAGCTAAGATCAAATCTTATATATGAGGCGCATATCCGGCAAATTCAAAAATAAAACTATGCCTGCTGAATTCTTTTTCCAATTAGTAAAAGCAATAATTTCCAATCCAATATATTTGACCGTCAAAAGTTGAAAACCAAAAACATATCGTCATGAAATATCTTCTTCCGCTTTTCTTTTTCTCCGGTTGTGTTTTCATGTTCCAGCGTTGTGCAACTCATAAAATACCCCAACCATCCACAGAAGTTTTTATAAATGGAGATCCCCTGCCCGACGCACCAGCACTGGCCTATAGGGGCAACTATCACGTGGGTGTCCGCACCTTAAATTATATAAACAAAGGACAGGTGAACATACTGCAATCAAAAAATGGAACCGATCCATTGTATGACCGACCTCTTAAACTGGAAGTATGGTATCCCGCCCACCTGCCCCCGGGAAAAAAAGAAATAACCGTTTATGAAGATACATTTGGTAATCCTGCTGATTCTGCCAGGCCCCTTGTTCCGTTTACTTTTTCAGGAAGAGCGATCAGGGATGCTGGCCCGGTTACAGATTCAGCTGCCTTTCCGTTAGTTATTGTTTCCCATGGCTATCCGGGTTCCCGTGTTCTTCTCTCCTACCTCACGGAGAATTTAGCTTCGAAAGGCTATGTTGTGGCTGCAATCGATCATACAGAATCCACGCATGGAGATCAGCAAGGTTTTGCCAGCACATTATTGAACCGGTCAAAAGATATATCCTTTATTTTAAATCAAATGGCTGATGCAGGGAATAGAAATAGTAATCATTTCCTGTCGGGAATAGTAGATGTAAAGAACACAGCTCTTATTGGTTATTCAATGGGAGGGTATGGCGTAATGAATGTTGCCGGTGCAGGATACAGCGAACAATTAGCCGATTTTTTTTCTTCCATTGCCGGCGGCAGCAAGGCCGTTGAGATTCTTACCGCTAATAATAAGGAGTACAAAACATCACGGGATCCACGAATAAAAGCTGTAGTTGCTTTTGCACCCTGGGGTATGCAGCGGGGAGTATGGAATTTGGAAGGACTAAAAGCTGTTAAGCACCCGGTATTCTTTATATCAGGTGACCTTGATGATATCTCCGGCTATGAAAAAGGTACCAGGGCCCTGTTTAATGGAATAGTCAATAGCGACCGGTATCTTCTTACTTATAAAAATGCAAGACATAATACCGCACCAAACCCGCCCCCTGCCGGCACCCTTAAACCCGGACTGGCAACAAAAGACTATGACCATTATGCAGAATCTTCCTGGAATGAAAGACGAATAAATAATATCAATCAACATTTTGTTACTGCCTTCCTGGGTATTCATCTGAAGCAAAAAGATTATGGCAAATACCTTGAGCTTCCCGAAAATTCAAATGAAAAACCCTGGACAGGATTTAAAACCCGGTCATCAACAGGAATGGAGCTGTTACATGAAAAACCTTAAAGCCATATTATTGAAGAAATATAATTTGTCAATCCCTTTTAAAAACAGAAACTGTTTTTCGCCCGCGATTAGTTAATCACTTACACGCTTTTTATTCTCCTGCTTTTCTCCACAGTGAATGCGGCAATTAACAAATTAGAAAGTATACCAGTTCATATGGTTTACAATGTTACGATTGCAGATGCAAGCGGCGTGTTTGCCACGGTATATTTATCCCCCGACAGAAAACCTGTTGTTACAAATTCTCCGCTGGCAACCAATCATCAGAAAGAAGTAGAATGGCCGGATTATGCAAAATTGACAGCAACGGTAGAAAGAAAGGATTTGTTATTAAAACTCCAGGCAGGTGCCGCGGAAACAGAAGAAAGCATCACACAAGAATTTCTTACTCCACCATTATTGACTTATAATTACGATAATAATTTTGGCACCCTTTATACCATCAATTATAATATTTCTGAAAAATCCATTCAATTACACTGGCCTCAAAACAAGACAGCAAAAAAATCTTTTGAGGTGTTTGAAGAAGAAATTTTATCTGTTCAATTACCCCCTGTAATTAATACCGGCCTGGTTTATTAAATAAACAACTTCTTTATCTAAGAGCAAGGGAGATCAAGTCCCAGGCTCGAAAAATCCGGTCATTAAAACATTCTCTTGATCAATTTTCCCAGTGTAAGGCCTTGCACAATAATTGAAAATAAAACAACAACATAGATCATAAATACAAATTGTTGTTTAGGCAAAGGCGCTGTCAGCGATAAAGCCATGGCAATGGAAAGCCCTCCCTTTAAACCTCCCCAGGTCATCAGCTTGATTGTTTTATGATCTGTATGAATATATTTTCTAAATAGGGTAGCCGGCAAAAGCAAGGACAAATAACGTTACGCTAAAGTTATAGGGATGGCTATCAACCCCGCGATCAAATAATTTGAATTAAACTCAAGGGTTAATAGTTCCAGGCCAATAAGGACAAATAATATTGCATTCATCAACACATCTATTAATTCCCAAAATTTATAAACATATAACTCTGTGGTATCGCTCATCGCATCTTCTTTGGAACGGCTGCCCATAAAAAGGCCGGCAACCACCATCGCCAGCGGACCAGAAAAGTGAAGGGCCTGGGCCATCGTATATCCACCTACTACTATGGCCAAAGTGATTAATATTTCAGACTGGTAGTGATCAATTTTTTTCATCATCCTGTAGCTTACGAAACCAAGCAGCCAACCAAACAAAATACCTCCACCAATTTCCTGTACCAACAACAATGCAGTACTTCCGAACGAAAGGCTTTCAGTTCCCAGTGTTATAACTTCCAGCAGAAATAGAAAAATGACAACACCGATACCATCATTAAAAAGCGACTCTCCTACAATAGTTATTTCAACATCCTTGGGAGCTCCCGCTTTTGTTAATATACCCAATACTGCTATAGGATCCGTGGGAGCCACCAAAGCCCCAAACAATAAACAATAAAGAAAATTTACCGGGGCCTGAAAGAATTGAAAAAACAGGTACAATAAAGTACCCACTAATAATGCTGACAATAAAACCCCCAACACAGCGAATACAGTTATAGACCGCCTCTTTGCTTTAAGCAATGAACCATCGGTATGCAATGCACCTGCAAAAAGCAGGAAACTTAGCATGATATCTAACAAAACCTTGCTGAAATCAATACTGTCAATAAAACTAATGGCAAACGCTGAAACGGAAGGAAAAAGAGATCCGGCACTGATCAGTAATAATGAAAAAACAAGGGCGATGATCATCATCCCTATTGTTTCCGGCAGCTTCAGAAACCGGGTATTTAAATAGGCAAAGATGGCAGTTATAACAACAAGGATACTTATAATTACTATTATACTCATAAAAGCAGTTTAGGTTGGCTGGAAGCCAGATAATGGATGGCGACAGCACAGCGAATGCCAGTTATAATAATGACTATTTTCGCATGCTTTTCAAAAACGAAATATAGATGCCTGGTAAAAAGTACAGGTTGATTTTTTATAATGACAGATCTTAAATTATTTCGTGGATGCCGTTTTGTTTTCTTTCACCTGTTCAACAGTAATCACATCTGCCTTATTACCAAAATTGTTTCTAATATAAGTTAATACATCAGCGATTTGTTGTTCATTCAATACATTATCAAAGGAAGGCATGGGGTTGGAATAAGTTTCCCCGTCAATTTCAACTCCGCTCAAACCCTGTTTGACCACATTTATCAATGTGGCCGGATCACCCAAAACATAGGAAGTCTTTATTAGCGATGGATTCAAATGCGGCACCCCGCTCCCATCTGCCTGGTGGCAGCTCAGGCAATATTGCTCATATACTTTTTGTCCTCTGCCAACCGAAGCCTCCAGTTCCGATGCAGAATTATTTTTACAATGGAGGAAAATGATTGCTGTTGTTATCAACAGACCAACCACCAGGAAAATTTTCTTCATATTCCTTTCAATCATTATTAAAGAACATTACTTTTTCGTATTCACTTTCCTTATCGCTAATTTAAACCACCGGTTTACTTTTTCGGACAGATAAAAAATTGCTGCTCCCGGTTATTTTCCTTTATATGTAATGCGGTAAATAGTTCCTTTCACATCATCCGATACATACAATGCCCCATCGGGTCCCTGGGCCAAACCACAGGGCCTGTGTTTAGCATCACCCGGTGAATTAATAATTTCTGTTCCGGCAAAATTGTCTGCAAATGTTTCCCATTCGCCGGAGGGCTTGCCATCACTGTAAGGAACAAAGGCAACAAAATAACCTTTCTGCGGTTCCGGAGAGCGATTCCATGAACCATGGAAAGCTATGAAAGCTCCATTTTTATACCGCTCCGGAAACATACTTCCCGTATAAAATAATAGGCCATTTGGAGCCAGGTGGCCGGGGAATGCTGCTACAGGATCTATCGCTTTTTCGCCGCTTGTTTTTTTACCATCACCGCCATATTCCGGTGCCAGTATCTTTTTCTTCTGAATGTGGTCGTAATAGATATAAGGCCAGCCTGCATCATCCCCTTTATTGATCGCATACATGGTTTCGGCAGGAAGTTCAGCCCCCTGCTTTTCATCAAATAATTTTGGATACAATTGGAATAGCATATCCCGGCCATGCGGGAGTACAAACAACTGGTTCTTGTCGCTGTTCCAATCAAGGCCCACCACATTGCGTAACCCGGTTGCATAGCGAACTCCATTTCCATACGATTGATTAGGACGATCCGCTTTAAACTGCCAGATACCAGCAGCTGAATCTAGTATGGGACAAGGTTGCATACCGGCTGATCCTTCTGTTCTATCTTTCTCCTGGCAGGCGTTAGAATACGCTCCGATATTAACATAGACATTACCGTCATTATCCAGTACAAGCGATTTCGTGTTATGCTGGTTCCTGTCAATCAAACCCGTTACAATTTTTTCCGCCTGGTTGGTATCTGTTACTTTACCATCATTATCCAGTGCATACCTGTAAATGTCTTCATTTGAGGATGCGTACAGGTAATTATTCTTTATATAGATACCTGTTCCTCCATAATTTCCGAACCCTGTATTCTCATCTGCGATACCGTCTCCGTTTGAATCATGAAGGAAAAGAATTCCTTTTCCGTCTTTTGTGCTGGCCAGTTTTACATATATATCTCCTTTTGAAGTAATCGCAATATGCCGTGCCTTACCTACACTGTCGGCTACGATCGATGCGCTAAACCCCTCAGGTAATACCAGGCCGATGGTAGATGATGTAGTCGCCGACTCCTTAGCGGACTCTTTTTCTGAAGGACCCTGGCAGGCAGTTAAAAAGATTATTGTAAGCATTGTCATCAATCCTGCGTTTACAACATTGTTCCTGAAAGCAGAAAAGTCCTGCATATTTTTTGAAAGGATCTGTTCGGTATTCATTAGCTGATTTTTTGAGGCTGCAAAATAACGCATTTGGTGGTTTTGTTTGTTATTGATTGAAAACAGTCAAATTGATCATAACGCCAGACCATTAAAGCATTTGCCTAGTGGTAATAATTTCCTCATAAACCCCGTGATACATTGCGGACAAAAATTTCACCGTTCAAAATGGTTATTTATGGATCATTTGTAACAAGCCATACACTTACAGCCAAACTGTTTTTGAAGTATTGCTTATTTTAAACAGGCCCAATCAATTTATTCTGTTAGCTCAATATTTTTTATTTTTACCCTTCATCACGCATGAGAATTAGAATTACACTTTTATTTGTATTGCTCTGTATAATAAGTAACCAGTCGCTTTTTTCACAGAAAATATATAACACCTGGTTTTTTGGGTACCACGGGGGCATGAACTTTAACACCTCCCCTCCCACTCCCATTACCAATAAGGTCATAGAAGGAAAAGAACCTCCCTATTACACATCAACCATTTGCGATAAAGAAGGCAAACTTCTCTTTTTCACTGACGGGTTTAAGATTTGGAATGCAAATTCACAGGAGATGGCCAAATGGCAGGGAAGATGGCCCTGGCAAATGCAGGACACCATTTTACCACTCGTTTGTCCTTACCCTGGCAATGATTCTTTGTATTATTTATTTACCACGGGTAAAGGCTATGGGGTTAACAGGGGGAAACTCCTTTACACTACTATTAATACCGCTGCTAATGGCCATACAGGAAGTATTGTATATTCTCAGCCTTCTACCATCAATAATTATTTTACCGTACTTACTGATAATTCTTCTTACATGCTTGCCGGAACGTCACATTGCAATCAGCAGGATCTGTGGATAGTGACGATAGCAGAAGGCGTTTTAAAAAGCTTCCTGGTCAATGCAACATCAGTCAACACAACACCTGTAATTTCTCCGCTGATCATTCCTCAGTCATATCTGAATAAAGGGCATAGTAATATCAAGTTCTCTGCCAACGGTGAGAAACTGGTGATCCCTATAATAAGCAGGAACGAGATGCTGATTTATGATTTTAATGACCAAACCGGTTTATTTTCAAACCCGGTTTTGCTGCATTTACCGTCAAAGGAATTATTGGTTGATATAGAAATATCACCGGCCGGCTCAAAACTTTATTACGGATCGTATGTAAATCAAATGGACGGAATTGAATATACAGGCGTGGAGTTACATAATATTTTTCAATTAGACCTGGAAGCAGGATCCGCTGCACAAATTGAAAATAGCCGCTACACGATGAATTCATTTTCTGACAGAGGGGGCTGTCCCCGTAGTTGCTATATCATTCGACGGTCACTACAATTAGGACCGGATAGTAAGATTTATATTAGCTTAAGAGACCTGGGAGGCATTCCGCTTGATAAAACAATTAATGTGATTGAGTTCCCGGAAAAATACAGGGAGAATGCCTATTACCGGAGAAATTATTTGAACGTAGGGAATGTTTACAAATTTATCAATGTCAATTATATCCGTTCCGGTAGTTTTTCAGTGAAAGAGAATGGCATTTCTTTTAAAAAGAAATTATGCCTGGGTTTGCCGGCGGAGTTCTCGCTTTTTTCAACCCGCATTGATTCTGTAAAATGGGATTTTGGCGATCCTTCTTCTGGTACCGCTAACTTTTCCACCTCCATCACACCTGCACACAATTATACGTCAGTTGGTTTATATACTGTAAAAGCTGTTGTCTATAAATCCTGTAATACCGATACGGCTATTACAGAAATTTCAATTGACCCGGATCCTATTGTGCGTCTGCCTGCTTTAATAAGGGATACCATAATTTGTATCGGGACAAAAATTAAAATAGATGCTGCTGTGCCATCAGCAAATTCTTATCTATGGAGTGATGGTTTGATCTATTCCCACAGGGAGATCAGCGAACCCGGGAATTTTCGTGTGCAGGCCTTTAATTCTTGCTCTAATGATCAGAAAAGTTTTTCGGTTCAATTTGAAGAATGTCCCTGCGAGGTATTTACCCCAACTGCGTTTACGCCAGACAATGACGGAATGAATGACTCTTTTAAGCCGTTGATAAAATGCATGGCCAAAGATTACCAGTTTAAAATATTCAATCGCTTCGGGAATGTTTTATTTACGACAACTGAATTAAATAAGGGTTGGAATGGTAAGTATAAAGAAATTTTTTCTGAAACCGGTGTGTATGTCTGGATGCTACAATACAGAAATCCAAATAATAACCAGGTATTGCATAAACAGGGAACAGTAACACTTATCCGGTAAAAAATACCAAATCGCCTAATGGTTCCTTTTAATCGGGTACTGTGCAATGTAGTTGCAACAGCACAATTTTCAGGTACCCTTCCAATTCAGAAAAGTCCTTTTCTTTTTTCCTTATCCATTTGCTTAAATAAAACAGTAGTGATGAGGCTTAACAGCAGGGCAAAGAGTAAACCCCACCAAAAATTGTCAATACTAAATCCCCGAACAAAATGGCTGGCCAGCAACACAACCAGCGCATTCACCACAAAGAGAAATAAGCCAAGTGTAATAATCGTCAACGGAAGAGTCAGGAGTATTAAAAATGGCTTTATAAATACATTTAATACTGCTAATATCAAAGCAAATATGAGGGCCGTCCAATAGGTATCAACGTGAATGCCATTTAAAAAATGGGCCAGGCCAAAAGCCACGAGGGCAGTAATTAATATTCGAAGTAAGAAATTCATGGCGGTAAGATAACAAAACTTAATTGTTCATAGATAATAAGATTCTTTAGGTTTGGCTGCTATTTATCTTTTTTGATAATTAATTAAACACCAGGCTGCCATTGTTTTTGTCTTGTATATAAAAAGAAGGGCTAATTCAAAGTTTCTTTTTTAACATAAAATGTAATTTGACGCTTACGAGTTAATCTTTATGAATTAAATCAAATCAACAATGAAATTAACCATCACTTTAATTACAATGAGCCTGTTTATCAGCTGCGGAAACAAATCTGTTGATACAAATGCTGAAGGAGAAAAACTGATGCAAATCAGCAGAGAATGGTCAAAGACAGCTGGCACCGGTGATGTTGAAAAAACACTTGATTATTGGGCCGATGATGCGATGGTCATGTCTCCGGGTCAACCTGCGTTGAAAGGAAAGAAGGCGATACGTGAAATGTTAGAAGGCACTTCAAAAATTCCTGGTTTTAGAATAAGTTGGGAGCCTATTAGCGTTGTGGTTTCTGAAAGTGGTGATATGGCCTATATGATAGAACAAAATCAAATTACTGTGAATGATTCATTGGGTAATCCAGTAACTGAGAAGAATAAAGCCGTAACAGTATGGCAAAAAGAGAACGATGGCTCCTGGAAAAATGTTGTTGATATGTGGAATGCGGATCCCACAACTGCAAATTAAAAGAGTAAACAGATCGCTTTTAAGCACTGTTCTCTTCAATTTATCATCGATAGCCGGAATGAAAACCATTTAAAATGTTTTCATTCCTCTTTGTTTACCTTTAAAGAGCATTTTCTGGCGGGATAACAATAGGTTTTTTTTTAAATTAATTAATCATGCACAGACGATCCTTTATACAAAATTCTGCATTTGCCATAGGCGCCTTAACACTCGCCCAACATAAAATGATCACTGATTTATTTGAAGATCCGTGGAAAATCACCATGTTAAGGAATGATACAGGCATTTTTACCGAAAGAGGGGGAACGATCGCCTTTTTGCTTTCAAAAAAAGGAATTGTAGTTGTGGATTCACAATTTCCCGAACAGTCGCAACACCTGGTTGATGAATTAAAGAAAAAAAATAAGTCTCCATTTAAACTTGTGGTGAATACTCAT
The DNA here is from genome assembly GCA_041743125.1 of Chitinophagaceae bacterium. Classification (GTDB taxonomy): domain Bacteria; phylum Bacteroidota; class Bacteroidia; order Chitinophagales; family Chitinophagaceae; genus Terrimonas_B. The sequence continues at coordinate 7,902 of JBGTNK010000173.1, read as the reverse complement.
CATCACGGTGATCATACAGCCGGAAACATTACATTCAAAGGAATAGCAGAGCATGTGGTGGCACATGAAAATTCGAAAAAGAACCAGGAAACATCAGCAAAAAATCAAAAATCAGAAGACAAACAACTATATCCGGATAAAACATATACAGATACCTGGTGTGAAAACATTGGCAATGAAAAAATTTGCCTGTCCTGGCATGGAGCGGCCCATACGAATGGAGACAGTTTTGTTCATTTTGAACATGCTAATATCGTTCATTGCGGCGATCTCGTATTTAACCGTCGTCATCCCTATGTAGATCGTGGGTCAGGAGCAAACATAAAAAGCTGGATTAACGTACTCGATAAGGGCATCAATAAATTTGACGGTGATACCATTTTTGTGTTTGGCCATTCAGGTGCTGGCTATGAGATCACTGGTAAAACGGTGGACCTTGAAAAATTCCGCGATTACCTGGGCAGCGTATTGAAATTTGTGGATGGAGAAATAAAAGCTGGTAAAACAAGAGATGAAATTTTAAAAGCAACGGAGATTCCCGGTGAGCCTGAATGGAAAGGGGATGGAATCAATCGTCCTTTAACGGCGGCTTACGAAGAGCTAACCTCAAAATAACCCGGCACATCTCTTATTGTTTAAGCTTCATCCTTCTTTCCATTAACTCTCTCCAGGTTGTAAGAATGATATGTTCCTTCTCCAACGCTTTCTTAAATTTCGGATCAAGCATTACAAGCATATCCCCTTTCCGCACGGGTCCGGAATCGGATATATGTTTAAAAACTTCGGTAGGAGCCGTACAATGCATGATCATCATCGTTACGCCTGGTTTTAACGAGCTAATCGCATGAATATATTTTTCCGTTTTCCAGGCTTGTAATTTTTTATCATCCTTATTTATTTCATCCGTTGCGTTCCAGCCATAGGTGGCATTATGCAGATCATCCAGTACTGGCAATCCTTTGCTCCAAAGCAGCTGGCCTGTTTCTCTTATCTCCTGCAGCTGTTGTTCCGGCATTTTCATCTGGGCGCTGATGAGTGTATTGTGGCCGGCAGGCATCATAACGGGTATCTTGTTATCGATCCCTAATTTTATATACTCTTTTAAAAATCCGGCAGATCCAAACAGGGTGCCCATATGGCTGTCTAAATGTGTAGGTTCAAATCCCATTGTCCTGGCACGTTCAAGTTGAGCATTTATTTCTTTATACACTTCTTCGGGTGAAGCATTCGCCACTACTTCGGCAACAGAAGGCCACAAAGCTCCTTCCCTATCGGTGAGCCCCGGCACGGAAGGCTTTCCCATCAAGGGGCCCCAACGATAATTTTTCCATTCCGATGTCAGCGTTAAATGCAATCCGGCATCTATATCCGGATGCTGTTTCAGGAAATGAACAAATGATGGAACCCAGGGACAAGGCATCATAACGCTTACTGAATTAGCCACGCCTTTAGTGAGAGCCTGGATGGCACCTTCATTGGCGTCGTAGCTCATACCTGCATCATCAATATGCAATATCAAAACCTTTGAACCTTTTGGATAGCCCAGTTTTTCTGCATACGTTTCACCGGCTACCTGGGCTTGAGTAAAAATAAAATTAACCAGGAGAACAAAAATTAATGCGATAGTTTTCATGCAATACCTAAATTTTAATTACTTTTTTTAAAGTTATGATTTTTGCGTGGCAGCATAGTTGTTTATTGCTTCAACAATAAACATTTTTTTTATTCAGAGCTTAGCCAAAAATTCTTGTTATAATCCTTTATCATCAGCTGACTTTTACAACTTTTCTGCATAGAATAAAAAAACTGCTATAGCAAATGCTAAAGCAGTTTTTCCTGGAAAGATTATATGACCTATACTGGTTGCTCAAATTCAAATTTATCTTTTTGCTGGTAGGTTCTGAAGGCGGCCGGATCACCAAATAGACCCAAATATTTTGCACTTCCAAATCCCAGGATTGGCTAGAAAATAATACCCAGGAAAACTAGTCCGGCAGTAAAGCCCTCATCTTTTCCAAAGCTTTTAAACACCATGTTGTATAACCAGACTGTTTCTCTCCTGCTTATTCTTAACCTGATCTTAAAACCAAAACATGACTTGCCATGCTTACCGAAGAAGAAAAAACCAGGATCTTAACGGAGGAACAATACAGAAATGAAATACGCAAAAAATTCAAATCAAAACTAGATCTGGTCGAAACATTCATTAAGATATTGCAGGGACTGGCCATCATCGCAGGTATAGGGGCCACTTATTATGCCTATAGAAAGCAAAGCAATGAAAACAGGATGCGGGAGATGGAACAACTGCAGTATTATGCCGAGGCGGCAGAAGCTACTTCCACTCTTGCTACTGAAGAAAAAGGCTCTGAAGATTATCTAAAGGCAAGAAAAACATTTTATAGATTGTTCTGGGGCCGGCTTTCACTTGTGGAAGATAAAACAGTTGAGGCAAGGATGAAGCGTTTTGATAACCTGTTGAAGGATTATGAACAAGAGAATGGCGATGTTTCCCGCACAGATTTAGAACAAGCTTCATTACGATTATCCCGCGACGCCAGTAAATATATTATTACCGTATGGCTGGATAGTACGGAGAGAAAAAATTACAACCGGTAGATAATTACTACTATAAAACCAAGTTTGATCAACATAATTTTAAATCCGGCAAGAAAAAACACAACCTAAAATAAAATAGACAACCCAAAAATGATAATAGCCACCGAGCTGATTACGTTTAAAGCAAAGACGGCCTTTTTGTTCCGGAAAAAAGATTTGAGCACATTACCAAAAAAAGCAAGGGATAATTGTATGATCAGGCTGCCGGCAAAAACCCCCAGGCCGTTTAAGACAATCGCAGGTACACCATGTATTACCGTTCTGCCTGAAAACCCAATAAATAAAAGTATAGTCAATGGATTTACAATAGTTAGAGCAAAAGTGCTTAGCAGGGGACGCCGGCATTTTGTTTCATGATTATTGACGGCTGACGCCCCTTTATTTCTCCACGCTCCAAACAACATCCATCCCCCAAATGCCACTAAGATTAAGGAAGCAGTTAATTCCACCTGGTTCTTGTATTGCGTTAGTAGCAGCACAAGAGCAGAACCGGCTGCAAATGCAACAAGGCTATAGGCAAAATCAGCGAGGGCTGCACCGGTACCACTCAATGCTGCTACTTTTAAGCTACAATTCAAACCATAATTAATAATAAGCAGTGCGATTGGACCTATGGCTAGTGCTATCGTCAAGCCAAAAAGAAAGGATTGAAAAAGTTCCATAATCTAAATTTAGTTTAGCAACAACTGCTTCCGGGTTCGCAACAATTCCGGGCATCCTTTGCAGCTTTTTCAGCATATAATGTTATACTGGTAAGTCTTGTATCACTATTTTTAAAATCGGCGATTTCTTTACCAGTAAAATAAGTTTTTAAAATGTCGTCAGGAATGATGATCGGTTTTTCTTTCTGCAGAGTAATATTTTTAAAGCCGGCTTCTTCAATAATGGAGAGATAATCCTTTTTTTGGATGGCTCCGCTCACACATCCGGAATATAGTTCCGCTACTTCCTTCCATTTGGCAGGAAGCTCCCCCTCCAACACGATATCTGAAATAGAAAAATGCCCGCCTGGTTTCAATACCCGGTATATTTCACTAAAAACTTTATGCTTATTGGGTACCAGGTTCAGCACACAATTACTAACGATAACATCCGCCTTTTCAGACGTGACCGGCATATCCTCAATATCGGCCAGGCGAAATTCAACATTGTTGAAATTAAGTTTCTCCGCATTTTCTCTTGCACGGGCAATCATTGGTTCCGTAAAATCTATACCCAATACTCTTCCATTTTCACCGGTAAGTTTCCTGGCAACAAAAGCATCATTACCCGCACCGCTTCCCAAATCGATCACGGTATCGCCTGCCTTAATTTTAGCAAACTCGGTTGGCAATCCGCAACCCAGGCCAAGGTCAGCTTCCGGGTTATACCCTTCCAGTTTGGAATAGTCATCGGCCATTATATTATATACTTCATCTCCGCAACAGGAAGTAGCTCCGCAACAAGATGTCAAATTCTGGCCTTTGGGCTGGTTAGCTATTTCTGTATACTTTTCTCTAACTGTTTCTTTTATTTCTGCATGCGTATTCATAATTGATAATTTTTTATTTGAAAATTTTTATTCTATAAATTGATCGTACATACTTTTTTAACAACACTTGGCATTTTGCTCTTTCAATTTTGTAAATAAAGAGCCAAACTCCGCATTGAATTTTTCAAAAGCTTTCCAGTTAATGCAATAGCAACTCCGCGGGCCATCTATGGTTCCGCTGATCAAACCCGCATTTTTCAATTCCTTCAAATGCTGGCTTACCGTGCTCTGAGCCAGGGGTAATATATCAACGATCTCCCCGCACATACACTCATTCTTTTTTGCCAGAACATTTAAAATGGCAATGCGGGCAGGATGGCTGATGGCTTTGGCAAAGGCCGCGAGGGATTGTTCTTTGGAACTAAATTCTTCTTTTTTGTTAAAGGCCATATAATAATCTTATATCGCAAATATACGATTATACAATCCGGAATTCCAAATATTTTCCAAACAATTTTTAATTCGTAGGTGGCCAGGTTGATTGATTTGTCGGGGAATTGACACCTGAGTTTTGGTAATAAGCCGGCCGGGGTATTATTATATTTAAATACCAGTGGACGCCGGATAAATTAAAATCAACAGATTATTTTATTTCCAGGCAAATCATTCAATGATGATCTTTTCTGTAGATTTTATCATTTCTCCATTTATTTGCAAAAAATACACACCCGGAGAAAGATCGGGGCTGATCCGCAAATTATTAAGAGTATTCTTTTTTATGGATTCAAACAATTGACGGCCCCACATATCAAATACGGTAACCTTTACTGGCCTTGTGCCAGGATGCGGAAAATAAATATTGATATCACCTTTCCGTGTAACTGGATTTGGGTAAACAATAAAAGGCAACGGGGTGTCAACGATTACAATGCTGATTTTAGAATACTCATGACGCCCATCCATATCAATTTGTTTCAGCCGGTAATAAGTTTTACCATTTATAGGTTGATCATCAAAATATACATAATTCTGAATGATAGCTGAATTTCCTTTGCCGGGCATCACACCAATTTTACGGTAAGTGGATCCATCTGATGACCTTTCAATCTCAAATCGGTCATTATTTATTTCATTGACTGTCTTCCAGGAAAGCTTTACTCTGTTATTTTCAAATTTTGAATTAAAGTCAAGTAATGTAAGTGGCAGGGATGGGCCTACTGTGGTCGTAAACCTCCACAGGGGTCCCATTGTTATATTCTGGCCATCATAAAGTTCCATGCCCCACATGTATTCAGTATCGTATAAAAGATCTGGCCAGGTATAACAGGGTGTGGAACCTGATGCAACTGCATTTATTTCACCAATCGCCGGCAACATATTAAATTCCAGGTCAAATTCACTACTCGAATCTGTTTCATAAAACCCGGTATATGGTGAATACGTTTTAGCAGATACTTTATTTGAAACCGGGTCAAATTCATAAATGCGCAGCAGCCCGCTGCCGCCGCCGGGTCTTGCCTGGTAATCGGTAAGAATTGAATGCACCTGGTTACCATTGTAAGTATCCTTTCTCCTCGCTTCTCCCCCATTTGCACTGCTGACATGCGCACCCATTAAAAAAGCAAAATTGGGGTACCCCCGCAATTTATTATAGATAGCCTGACCCTGCGGACCGAATGAGGCATTTTCATGCAGGGCATAATGCGTCATCACGATCACTTTCCTGGTAGGATTATTTTCAACCAGTTCTTCTGCCCAATCCAAAGGACCTCCCGGAGCAATAAACTGAGGGGATAAATCATACTCCAATGAGATCACTAAAAAATCAATACCGCTTGCACTGAATAACTGGTAATGATTATCATTGTTTGAGCCATAATGTCCGCCATAATAATCCCGGCCTGCAAAATGGCTGCTCCCATAATATTGATTGTAATATGTTGTCGTTCCGTTTACATTACCAAAGGGAGTCTGCTCATGATTTCCCACGCAAATTCCAAAAGGAATTCCTTGGGGCAAACCCGTTTGAACCGGGTTTTCAATTATTGATATGGCAGATTGCGCCCTTTGCCATTCTATTTCTTTATTAGCCACTGGAGGGTTATCGCCATTTTGCACGCAATCACCCAATTGGCCTACATAAACTATATTCATAGATTCCCGGTTCGCAGCAATCCAATTGGTCTGGGCCGTAAACATGGCAATATTAGCTCCATCTTGATTACCCTGAGGTTCCTCAGTATAATATTGGGTATCTGGTAACATGACAATCGTAAACTTTTTTGAGGTGCTGGTATTCTTAATTCTTCCCGAATATTTCACCTTTAAAGATTCCCCATTGGGGTCGCTGACTGTTGCGCACAGGCCGGGGCTCACTGAAACTGAGCCACTTTGGTCGGTAGGCAGGGGATTTATTGGTTGGGCCGGTGCTTGCGCATAACCCCGAAATGTAATAATGGAACTGATAAGAAAACAAACCAGAAATAGTCGCATGGATACCGTTTGAAAATGAAAAGAAATTAAGATAGCGGGATTCTAAACGGTTTCTTAGAATTTGAAGATCGAAACTAAATATGCAGGTAATAAGTGAAAGCCTGATTACAGGTTCAGCCAAGATAATAATTATTTACAGCAAAAGAAAATTCTGAAAAAATTAAATGCGTTTAAGTAAGCATACAGAGTCCGCTTTCGGCCTCTATCAGACTCCGTTTGACATCAAACCTGCACTGGTTTCACTAATTAATAAGAATATTTTTTTAGAAATTTTTAATACTTATGGCGGAAGTATCTTATTTATTGATACTTACATAAATTTTATAATCGTGATCAAAGTTGTCAGAACTTTTATTAAAAAAGTGGTGTCAATTATGCAAGGGATGCCGTAACTTTAGAATAAGCAACTTAACGAGGAAATACTTTATCTTTTTTTAACCTGAAGCCAAATAAGTAGTTTTTAATTGCGGATTTGTTTCACAAAATTATTAGAGTATGGAAACCAACATGCATCCGGTAACGGAAAGAAAGACCCGGAATCAATCTGAAAAAAGAAAGGATGATAGCATAAAAGTAGTTGCGGCGCACTATCTCAATGATTTTTCAGTTGCAGTCACGTTTTCCTGTGGAAGCACTCAATTAATAAACTTTCTCCCCCTGTTTGAAAAACATGTGGAAGGAGATAACCTGAAATATTTTTCTCCGGAAAGGTTTAAGCAATTCATTGTAAAGGATGGAAATATTTATTGGGGGAAGAATGAGGATGTTATTTTTCCTGTGTCTCTTTTCTTTAAGGATGAAGCTTTACAGGCCAAAACATCCGAAGAAATACTTTATATAAACTAAACCTGCCTTCTATTATTCTATACTCAATTTTATAATTGAGCTACCCAGGTATATTCTATCACTGTTTAATCATAAGTGGGTTATCGTAAAAAAAAATTACCAACTTTACCCTTCATTCTATTTTGAATAAGATAGATACGACATTTATATATAATTATTTCCAGCTTAGATTCGAACAATATCCCCATAATATTATCGTTTCAGAATCAGGTCAGCCTTTAATACTTGCAGCCTCAAATATTAGAATGGAAATTAACAGTCCATAATTTGTATTAACATCTGTTAATAAGTAACTTTAGGGTGATACTATTTTGATAACATATATTTGAAAGGAGAGGGTAAAGCTTCTGAAAATGGTCAGGAGACGCAAAAGCACCCGGTACCTACCCTACGCCGGTTTTGATATACAAAATAAAATAATCCGCATTGACTGACACAATTATTAACCTCGAAACCGTTAATCCAATTGAGTT
>JBGTNK010000172.1:0-3085 GCA_041743125.1 Chitinophagaceae bacterium | reverse complement strand
GCTTACTGATTGAAAGAAGCATCTTGAAGAGCCGTATGAATCGAGAGGTTCACGTACGGTTCTGTGAGGAGCAGGGGGTGAAAATCCCCTTGCTTACTCGACTGTGCGATCGCCTTTATTTCAACCATTTAACCCCATCAGTAACCCATTGTTTCTTATCCAGATCGAATGATTCATCGCCATCATGCATCATCACATAAATTGGTTTCAAAAACGATGCTCCGCCAGCTTTGTCCCAACAATTAGAAATCCATTCAAAGTAAAATGTTGTCAATAAATTATAATACTCATCTATTTCTTTTAAATCTTGTTCGTTGTCTAAATCATACGAACTGAAATCTAAGCGATATTTGTAGTTGCCATCTCGTAAAGGGCCATCAGAATATTTTTCAAGCAGTTCTTTGTACCCTAATTGAGTTACTTCATTGTCAGATGGATAAAGTACTAATCCATAACCGTCAGCAAATACTTCAATGTCCAATAGGAATACATTCTTGATATCGGAAGTATTATCAACTCCCCAATCTCCATTTATGACTTCTATAAAACTTTGAGTAAGCTCATCACTAATGTCGTTTATGTAATTTTTTGTTTCGCTTAGGGATATTTTAGCATTTTCTCTCATAATAACTTGTCTGCTATAAATTTTTATTATTGGACGGAATGTTAATATAAAGGTGTCGCACAACGTCAGGGCTTGCCGCAGGGCTGGTATTCCGTGTTAATTTCAGCCCGGACTGAAGCCGATAGAAATTCAAAAGCCGAAGATATATTCTTTTGCTGGGATTTATTCTGCCGATGAGACTGCCGTTGATTAGCGATATGCCAATGAGGATATACTCGGAAGCCAGCCTTGCGGCAAACCGATGTTATCGGATGTGTTACTCATATCATGCAATGCTTTCAACAAAATACATATCAATTTCTCCCTTATTCTTTGCCTGAATTTTTCCACGATATGAGCAATTGTATTTATCTTTCACCAATTGATAGGTGGTTCCACTGATATTGACTTTTCCAGCTTCACCGCTACTTTCCATTCGTGAAGCTATGTTTACAGAATCACCCCAAATGTCGTAAGCAAATTTTTTAATGCCCACGATTCCGGCCACAACGGGACCTGTGTGAATACCAATTCTGATTTCAAAGGGCTCTTTTCCATTTTTTATTTTTTGCTCAATGTATTTCTGAACGAATTGTTGAATTTCCATTGCAGCACATACCACATCAGTTGCATTGGTTTTATTGGCAACAGGTAATCCTCCTGCACACATATAGCTGTCGCCAATAGTTTTTATTTTTTCAATGTTGTGGTTGCTTATAATGTTGTCAAAAGCCTTAAAAAAAGTGTCAATTTCAGCAACAAGTTCTGCCGCCGAAAGTTTTTCTGAAATCTGTGTAAAGCCCTTAAAATCGGTGAACATTACGGTTACCTCATCAAACTGCTTTGCATCAGCCCTGCCTTTTGCCTTTAACTCTTCGGCAACTTCTCCGGGTAAAATGTTTAGCAACAATTCATCGCTTCGCCTTTTTTCCTTCTTAATCCTATTTCGTTGAGTAAAAAACACTCCAGCAAAAAGCATCATTACAGCAAAGCCACCAACAAAACTGTTTCGCACCATCTTTTGCCTCTCCCGCTCTTTCATTGCAATGGCATCTTTCCTTTCCTGCGTGGCTTTGGCAATAGCCTCCTCTTTCTCGAAAGCATATTGCATTTGTAATTGTGCAATCTGCTTGGTGTTGGCTTGGTTTACCATACTGTCGCGAAAAACAATATACATCTGAAAGTTTTCGAAAGCTTCAGCAAGTTTATTCCTTTTTGAATACATTTTTGAAAGGTACAAATAGCTGTCGCGTGCTTCGAAAAGATTTTTTGTTTGCAAGGAAAGAGCCAGGCACTTTTGAAGGAAATAATTGGCCTGCATAAAATTATTAAGTCCCAAGTAAATTCTCCCAAGAGTTATATAGGAATTTACCTTGCCCAGGTAGTTATTCTGTTTTTCAAATGTTTCCAAGGGTAACGACATTTCTTTCAACGCCAGCTCAAAAGTGTCTTTTGCCCCTGCATATTTTCCTTCAATTGCCAACTTATCACCTATTTGGACATACACTTTGGCCAGATTTAGACTGTTCAATGGAATAAAATTAATTTCGAGCTTACTTCGTATGGCAATAGCTTCATTAATGCTGACAAGTGCTTCGCTCAAGTTTCCGTGCTCCAGGTAAGCCAAACTTAGGGTAGATAAATTATTTGACAACTGCCTTGAATTACCATTTTTCCGATGAGCATTTATAGCTTTCAATAAAGAACTAATGGCTTCATCAGTATGTCCGTAATCAATATAGATTGTACCATAAAGACTATACAGGTTAGTAAGCGCTGAAGTGTCGTTTAGTGCATCATAAATTTTTTCAGCCTTAAGCAACTGACTAATACTCTGGGGATAGTTATCTTCCATGCGATATACTTCCGCAAAGAAAATATATGCTTCTGCCAGCCCGGGTTGGTCATGAAGTTGTTGCCGGATGGTTATGCATGAATCGAGAAAATTAAAAGCAGAAGAATAATTGTTGTATCCGGTGCTTATGTCACCTAACACCAGGTAAGCATTAGCTTGTCCGCGTTTAAAGTTTAGTTTTTTTGCAATTTGTAACGATTGGTTGGCAAAGGTTAAAGCCGTTTCAAACTTACCTGTCCATTGAAGTTCATTTGCCAACTGTTGAAGTGTGCTTACTTTATTTGTATCTTCTACTGCGGTTTGCAAAACTTTTTTGAGGGAATCAATCTTATTGTTTTGTGCTGAAATAGAATTCCCTGAACCAAGAAGGAAAAAAAGGAGTAAAAATGTTTTCACGCTCTGTTTATTTATTGCGGATAATTTTGAGTTAGCTATATCGTCAAAGCATGTCCGATAACAAATAGAAAAGTATCCGCAAGGCCCCCTGAAAAACCCCGCATGTAAAGAATGTTCGCGGGGTCTTGCGGTATACTTTTGGGTTGACCGATATCGCCGTAAACTTGCTATTAGGGAGAAAGTATCGGTCTTACCAGTTTTATTTGTTTGGTTTTTTAATTCAGTTTTGT
>JBGTNK010000171.1:0-115615 GCA_041743125.1 Chitinophagaceae bacterium | reverse complement strand
ACGAAATGTTTTGCAAACAATAGCAGACCATCCTGTCAATAAAATCTCAGTGCTACTGCCTCACCACGCAGCTAAATCGTAATGGCTATTTTTACAAATAATTTTTACTTGAACAAGATGTAGTTGGCCGTGGGGTTACGGTACGAAGAAGGGAAGGGAATAATTATAACTCCGTATTGGACCTTTAAGGCCGGGCAGCTTTACCAGTTTTAATGAAAATAAAAAAGGCTGCCTCTATTGAAGCAGCCTCATTAAGAAAAAGGTTTTATTAGTTAAATATATAACGGATTCCAACCTGTCCCTGCCACCTGGACCCAAATGTTATAGTCCAGGGTTCACGATTGGTAAAGTTATAACCCACTCCCTGGCCAGCTGCCGGTCCGCTTGTCCTGTTATTAACAGTAGAAAGAATGGTGTAGGCCTGGTTGTTTACAAAGTATTGACGTCCCCAGTCTTTATTGATCAGGTTAGTCAGGTTAAATACATCAAAAGTAAACTGAAGGTTATGCTTTTTGCTTCCTGTCATTATAATGAAATCCTGTGTTAACCTGGCATCCATAACGTGTTCCCATGGAGTGCTGCGTCCATTTCTTTCCGCATAGGAGCCCTTAACTTTTGAAAGGTAATGGTCATTATTTATAAAGGCTTCAAAAGCCGCAGACTGCTGAGCGGCAGTTTGCACTATAGTAGTATTGGAACTATTTACCTGGTCCACAAATTTGATCTGACTTTGGTTTGCAGGAACATACAATAAATCATTACCAAAACGGCCATCACTATTCAGATCTCCATTGACTAGATAAGTGAAGGTTGATCCAGAATTTCCGTTATAGAATAATCCAATTGATGTCTTAAAGATTTTGGCATAATGGAAAGAATAAGAAATAGCTCCTGTGATCCTGTGTTTCAACAAATAGTTTGAATTAGACAGGCCAGGGTTATTGGGATCGCCCACTACCTGCACAAACTCCCACTGGGAAAGCGCTGTAGAACTTGCTCCGCTGTTGACATCCGTAGATCCATTGTGGTTATAAGCTACCTGGGCAAACAGGTTTTTCATAGTCTTATTTAAAGTAAACCCTACATTATAAGTATACCCCTTATTCGTATTTGAAATCAAAATAGCGTTGGTGATAGAAGGATTTATCCTGCGGGCTCCTGTAGAGCTGGCAAAAGCGATACGCTTATCAAATCCATTATTGTAAGCCGAATTCACTACACCAACGGGTGCCGTTAAGTTAATATCCTGGTAGAATACATTATTAATGGTTTTTGAATATAAGGCATCAATGGTGAAATTAAGTCCGCCCGGTAACTTATAATCTATACCCAAATTAACCCGCATTACCTGTGGTAATTTGAAATTCTTATCCATCAGGTTAATCTCAAATGAATTGCCTGCTGATCCGATATCACTTTGCTTATTTACGTCGGGTTCAAATCCGTTTCCGTTGTTTACGTCAAATGGTGCGGCAGTGGGTGTATTGTCTGTTTGACTTGTCGTTTTTAACAACAGTCCGGTGTTTGAAAATTGATTTGAGATCCATACAAAAGGTACCCGTCCACTGAAGACACCAATACCACCGCGAACGATCAGGCTTCTGTCACCTGCCACATCATAATTAAATCCTACCCGGGGAGCCCAAAGTAACTGTCCGCTTGGGGTATTGCTTGTCTTAAATTCATTTCCAAATGCGGTTTCAACAATTGGGTTATTGGCAGGTTTGGTACTTAAGACAGGCACATCAACACGCAACCCCGCTGTTAAACGAAATTGGGGATTAACCTGGATCTCATCCTGAATATAAAAGCCCAATTGTGCGGCTTTGAATTCTGCTGAAGGCCTGGAGTTTACCGACTTATTTCCAGAAAAAGTAACATCAAACTGGCGGGGCTGGTTAGCATAAAAATCGTTAAGACTTGCAAAACGCCAGCGTCCGTTAAAGTTGTTTATGAAAAGATTTCTAAATTGAAAGAATTCATTATGTGTTCCAATTGTAAACGTATGTTTGCCTTTAAAAATCTTAAAGTTATCAGTTATTTCTATGATATCCTGGTCCAATTCATTGGCTGTAGAGCTTCTTTCAGATCCTAACACAACCGTTCCTGAACCTTTTGTAATCTCAATGGAAGGAAACAAACTGCCGTATGTGGTTCTGAAATCCCTGATGCGGTGCATACTTAATATCAGGTTATTGGATACCCTGCTGCTAAAGCGACTCCTCAACTCGGCAACCGTGATGTTTTGTTCGTTATTAAAGCGGTAGGTATTATTGCCATAGCGGAAAAATGTACCACTCCGGGAAATATTGTCATCATAAGCTTTGATATAATTATGGCGCACCGTTAACCGGTGTTTGTCAGAAAGGTTCCAATCGATCCGACCAAATATTTTGTCACTTTGGGTTTCCGCATCAAAGCCATTGGCTGTACCCACATCATATTGATACCTGGTTTGGAGGTTTGTTGCTAAATCCTGTGCTTCGGCGGTGGTCAATAAAGCTCCGGTTTCTCCCGCATTAAAAATAGTAGGGGCCGTCCTCCTTGCCATTTCACCATTTACAAAAATGAAAAGTTTATTTTTCACAATAGGTGCTCCCACACGAAATCCAAATTGTTTATCACTGAATTTGGCCGTTTTTATACGGCTGACCGGATCCTTGCCGACAGTGCTTTGATTTCTTAAAAAGTAATAAATGGAACCCTCAACATTATTAGTACCTGACCGGGTAACAGCATTTACGCCGCCACCTGTAAAATTTCCATAAGAAACATCATAGGGGGCCAGAACAACCTGTATTTCCTGAATGGCATCCAGGGAGATGGGTGTAGTAGCAGCCTGACCTCCCGGCGTACCTGAACCAGAAAGGCCAAAAACATCATTATTAACTGCTCCGTCAATCGTGATATTGTTAAAACGATTACTGACGCCACCGAAAGAATTTCCATTGGCCTGCGGTGTTAAACGGGTAAAATCCGAAAGGCTTCTGCTCAGAGTAGGGAGGCTTGCTATCTGATCTTTACTGATGGATGTGGATGCCCCGGTTTTCCGCCTGGAACTTCCGCCAGAGGAGGTGGTAACTACCACACTTGAAAGAGTTTGTTCATTACTTATTAATTCCGCATCTATCCGGATACTTTCACCCAGGGGAAGGGCAAAATTCTCTTCAGTAAAAGGAGAAAAACCAACGAATGTGATTTCTACTTTATAAGGCCCTCCCGGTATCATATTCACTATATTGTACAGGCCATTACCCCTCGATTGGGTAGTATAAACAGTGCCGGTTGGTATATGAATTGCTTTTATTGTTGCACCCACCAAAGCATCTGCTCCGGCTTTTTTTACATTGCCTGAAATGCTACTGGTGGTTACCTGGGCTCGTGTAAAAGTTGCGGCTATAAATGAGCATATAGCCAGGAGTAAAATTCTCTTAAGCATATTAAATTAGTTTTCGTGATTGTTGTTGCAAAGAAAGGGTAAATCCAGTTTGATAGTTGGTAAACTATTAACAAATTATTATTCCTAATACCATATAAAGACAGGCATTTTGCTCTTATTGCTGCCTTAGGTCTGTTTTTCAAGGCTTTATTTGTCCTTAACTTTGCCCTTAAAACGCATGATATGTTTCACTCCATTGAGGATGCTATAAAAGACATAAGAGCCGGAAAAATGATCATTGCAGTAGACGATGAGGATAGGGAAAATGAGGGTGATTTTATTTCTGCCGCAGCTGCTATTACCCCTGAGATCGTGAATTTTATGTCAAAGCATGGCCGGGGATTAATTTGCGTGCCATTGCCGGAGGAACATTGTGATGAATTAGGCCTGGAATTAATGGTTAGCAATAATACCGCTCTTCATGAAACGGCTTTCACTGTTTCAGTGGACCTGCTTGGTAATGGATGTACAACCGGGATCTCTGCTCAGGACAGAGCCCGGACAATCCAGGCTTTGATCGATCCCTTTACTACACCGGGCAATTTGGGCCGGCCAGGCCATATATTTCCTTTAAGGGCAAAGCGGGGTGGCGTATTGAGAAGAGCCGGGCATACAGAGGCAGCAGTTGACCTGGCCAGGTTAGCAGGATTTCCTGCTCCTTATGGCGGAGTACTGGTGGAGATCATGAATGACGACGGTACTATGGCCCGGTTACCGGAGCTAATTGAAGTGGCAAATAAATTTGATTTTAAAATTATTTCCATAAAGGACCTGATTGAATACCGCATAAAAAGGGATTCGCTGATAGAAGAAATTGTGAGGGTTGATATGCCTACGCAAAATGGCAATTTTAAATTAGTCGCTTTCAAAGAAAAAAACTCAACTAATGAGCATCTCGCCTTAATTAAAGGAGAGTGGGAGAAGGACGATGCGGTTTTAGTAAGAGTGCATTCATCTTGTTTCACCGGTGACATATTAGGTTCGCTTCGCTGCGATTGTGGGGAACAATTGCATAAGGCCATGCAAATGGTGGAAAAGGAAGGAACAGGTGTTATATTATATATGAACCAGGAAGGCCGGGGAATTGGTTTGCTGAATAAATTAAAGGCTTATCGCCTCCAGGAAGGAGGGATGGATACAGTAGAGGCTAACCTCCACATGGGTTTTCAAATGGATCAGCGGGACTATGGAGTAGGAGCCCAAATATTACGAGACCTGGGTATCACTAAACTTAGACTGATCAGCAATAACCCTAAAAAAAGGGTGGGACTTATTGGGTATGGATTAGAGATAGTTGAAAATATTCCTATTATAGCCCCTTCAAACCCACACAATGAAAAATATCTTCAAACCAAAAGAGATAAGCTGGGTCATGAATTTCATGGAGAAGAATAACCTGTTTCCCCAGGCTTTAATTATCATTGTTCACCTATTTAGTCTTGCCAGGTATACATCAAGGCGAGAATAATATCATCATACTTGTTTTATCCAGCGATTCAAATTTGATCATGTGGATTATAATAAGAACTTTTAATATTATCCTTCTCCTGTTTTATGCTTTATTTCTTATTCTTACTTATAAACTTCCAGGGACCTGTTTATTTCATTCCAAAAAATTGTATAAAAGGTTGAATGACTTTTTTGTCCCTCCTGTCTTATATTATTTTTTGCTTTATCTTTTCCTTTATTTACATTTTTACAAAAGGGCTATATGAATCATCTCAACTTTCCGGATTATGTCGTCTTCCTTATTTATTTTATTGTCGTGGTCGGTTATGGTTATTGGATTTACAACAAAAAGAAATCAAAGGAAATGGACTCCAAAGATTTCTTCCTTGCCGAAGGTTCATTAACATGGTGGGCGATAGGGGCATCCCTCATTGCATCAAATATTTCAGCTGAACATTTTATTGGCATGTCCGGATCTGGTTTTGCCTTAGGACTTGCCATTTCCAGTTATGAATGGATGGCCGCCGCTACTCTTATTATTGTAGCGGTCTTTTTTATTCCTATATACCTGAAGAATAAGATTTTCACCATGCCACAATTCCTGGCGCAGCGATATAATGATACAGTTGCCACTGTGATGGCTGTTTTTTGGCTTTTGGTTTACGTACTGGTTAATTTAACTTCCATTATTTATCTCGGCGCTCTGGCCATAAATTCTATTTCAGGTATCAGCTTCGGGTGGTGTATGGCTGGCCTGGGAATTTTTGCAATAGTAGTTACCCTGGGTGGTATGAAGGTTATCGGGTATACTGATGTGATACAGGTTTTAGTATTGATCCTGGGCGGCCTGGTCACCTGCTACCTGGCTCTTTCTCTTGTTGCTGAAAAATTTGGATATGGAAATGATATTTTAAAAGGTCTTGCTGTTATCACTGAAAAAGCTCCATCCCATTTTCATATGATCTTTGATAAATCAAATCCTTATTATACTGATCTGCCGGGGTTATCTGTTTTGGTAGGAGGTATGTGGATCAACAATCTGAATTACTGGGGCTGCAATCAATACATCACACAACGGGCACTGGGTGCCAGTCTTCCTACAGCACGTAAAGGACTTCTCTTTGCGGCATTTTTAAAATTACTTATTCCGCTTATTGTTGTCATTCCGGGAATTACCATGTACGTCATGTATCAGCAAGGTATGTTTCAACAGGAAATGACGGATATAAATGGCATCGTTAAACCAGATCATTCATACCCTACACTAATGAATTTGCTGCCCAATGGTTTGAAGGGACTTGCGTTTGCCGCACTAACTGCTGCAATTGTGGCTTCGCTTGCGGGAAAAGCCAATAGCATTTCGACTATTTTCTCCCTTGATATCTATAAAAAGTTTTTTAATAAAAATGCTTCTGAAAAAAAATTGGTCATCACGGGACGTATTACCGTCATTATTTCCATTTTACTCGCTTGCCTGATAGCTCCTGCTTTAAGAAACCTTGACCAGGCATACCAGTTCGTACAGGAATATGTTGGATTTATTTCACCGGGCGTATTATCCATTTTTCTTTTGGGGTTTTTCTGGAAACGAACCACAGCAAGTGCGGCATTGGTATCTGCCATATTAACAATACCTCTATCCACAGTCCTGAAGTTTATTCCGGGTTGGACAAACGGATTTATTCCGGATATTCCTTTTATGGACAGGATGACCCTTGTTTTTATTATTCTAATGGTATTGATGATCGTCATCAGTCTTGCCGATCCCAATAGTAAGAACAACCCCAAGGCCCTGGAAATTGATACTAAGATGTTTCGTTGCTCACCAGGTTTTATAGTAGCATCCATTATTATAGTCGGCATATTGGTTGCATTATATACTGTATTTTATTAAAGGCAAATGATAATTAAATTCTGAAAAATGAACTTCGTTCAATACCTGCAATCCGGCAGCATATATAAACCCTTTGTTTTAGGTGCTGCATTAATCTTCACCTGCATAACTAATGGGCAGGTAATAACAGATTCTATATTGATTGCAAGTCATTACAGAACTTTTCATTTTAACCAACCTGATAGTCCTTTAAATAAAGGAAGTTTAATGTTTATCATGCATGGTTCGGGTGGTAATGGTTTGGGAATAAAAAAATCAGCAGGTAAGTTGGAAGCGATAGCACAAAAGGAAAACTTGCTGATCGTTTATCCTGATGGATATAAAAATTATTGGAATGAATGCAGAAAATATTCAACCGCACTCGCTAATACAGAAAATATTGATGAAAATGCATTTTTCAGAGAAATGATAAATTATTTCAAAAACCGCTTTCACATCGATGATAAAAAAGTTTTTGCGGCGGGTGTTTCAGGCGGAGGGCATATGGCTTATAAGCTGGGACTAACCATACCGGATAAAATAACGGCCATTGCTGCTTTAATTGCCAATCTTCCGGATAGTTCTTCTTTTGATTGTACGGAAACAAAAAGATCATTACCCGTACTTATTATAAACGGTACTCTTGATCCGGTGAATCCTTATGAAGGTGGTGAAATGTTTGTGAATAATAATAGTTTCGGCGTGGTTCGCAGTACAGATAATACATTTAATTATTGGGCTCAGCTGGCGGGATATAGTGGCGAACCTGTAAAGGAATATTTATCTGATCTGGATCCTTCCGATAATAAAACAATCGAAACCTACTCATTCAAAAAAGAAAATAAGCCTGAAATAAGATTATTAAAAGTAATTGGAGGAAAACATGATTATCCGGGCGATATTGATGTTTATTTATACGCCTGGGATTTTTTTAAGTCCCAACTAAAGGACGTATCTATTACTGTCCCTGATCCCGATAAAAAAATACAAATAGTGGAAGCTTCTTGCGGTCAATGCAAGTTGGGCCTCGATGGAAAAGCTGTGACCTCGCAATTCGTATAAATGGCAAATCTTATTTTGTAGATGGTACTGGTATAGACGACCATGGCGACGCCCATGCAGGTGATGGATTTTGCGAAACGATCAGGAAAGCTGAAGTTCAGGGCACCATATCTGGTGATCGTTTTAAGGCTACTTATTTTAAATTGGCAGTAACCAAAAGCAATTAAGGTGATGAAATTATATGCATTTTATATCGGGCTATGCACATGTTGAAGTTAACAGGCATTAGTAAAAGGGAAAATGAAGTTTATACAGTAAATGATATCAACTTTTCACAATACCCTCTTCAAAAAATAGCCATTGCCGGAGAAACCGGTTCGGGAAAATCTACCCTGCTTAAAATGATTGCAGGTTTGGTACAGCCGGATGAGGGAGATATAATTTTTGAAAATGAAAGAGTGCCCGGCCCTTATGAAAAGTTGCTGCCTGGTCACGATCGTATTGCTTACCTGAGCCAGCATTTTGAATTGCGAAACCATTATCGGGTGGAGGAAGAGTTGGAGGCTGCAAATAAATTAACGGTTAGTGAAGCCAATAGGATTTTTAGTGTTTGCCGGATTGACCATTTATTAAAAAGGAAAACCAATCAATTATCCGGAGGCGAAAGACAACGGATTGTGCTGGCCAGAAAACTAATTACAAGGCCGGGATTATTATTACTTGATGAGCCTTTTTCTAACCTGGACCTGGCGCATAAAAACATTATTAAATCTGTTATACGTGATGTTGGTGAAAAATTAAACGTATCCAGCATAATGGTTTCTCACGATGGCACGGATTCTCTGCCATGGGCAGATGAAATACTGGTGATGAAGGAGGGAGTTATTATTCAACGCGGATCTCCCGTGCAGGTATATAACCAACCTGTGAATGAATATTGTGCTGGCTTGTTTGGCGAATACAATTTAATCAGTTCAAGCAACTCTTACATTTTGTCTTCTTTACCAGAAATAGTTGCAAACGGAAAACAATTACTTATCAGGCCAGAACATTTTTATTTGGTTGAAGAAGGGAATAACTGCTTTAAAGGAACTGTTCACAAGAATTTGTTCTTTGGCAGTTATCAGGTACTTGATGTATTGGTTGATGAGCAGTTGATCAGGGTAAAAACAATGAAAAATGATTTTGCTGTTGGGGATCAGATCGATTTATCATTTTCGCCAAAGAATATTTGCTTGATATAGTTATTGCTTTACTCCTGAATCATCAGGATATCCAATTATCCCTGAATCATCAAGCATGGGAGGGCTTGATCAATTGCCAATTTATTCGTCATTTTGCCCGACCCCAATATTGAGAGTATGTATTGGACTTCCGTCATTTCTGCAAATACATAATATTCTACCTGTATCATGATTATAATCTCCCGAACTATGAACGATAATGAGCCAGCTTCTAAGATTCGTTCATAATTACAATTACCTTTAAAATTATTTATCCATGGAAATTGTTTTCCGTCGAAAAATTATATTACTGTTTAATCTTTGTAAGGCAATGCATATGAAAAGTATGTTCTATATTTTCCTGTTCATCAGTCATTTTTCATTTGGACAAATTTCAAAATTGACACCGGGGAATATAAAACCCGGCTTTATTTCACTCACCCGATATGATAGCTCAAGACCGGCTGTACAGGAACAGCCTCTTACCGATAAGGGGAGAATAATACAGGTAAATATCTGGTATCCATCCGCAGGTGATACAAGGAAAATGGGTTTTGCTGACTATTTAAAATTGGTGGGCAAAGAATTAGATACCACTTTGGCCAATAAACAAGCGGAACAAAAAGGGGTAGATAAATATTTTGAATGGCCTGCCTCCCTTGGCGCTGACAAGAAAAAATTCATTACTTTTCTTGATAACAAAATTCCTACGCAGGCATACCAACATGCTAAATGGCTTAAACAAAAATACCCCCTTGTAATGATAGTCCATGGTTTTGCTGCCGATCATGCTTACCTGGCTGAATATCTTGCAGGAAATGGTTATATAGTTATGCAGGTACCCGTAAAAGGAACAACAACTTATGAATTGGATTATGAAGGAAAAGGATTGGAATCACAGGTAAGGGATTATGAGTTTGCATTAAAGGTTGCGCAAAAAGAGTTTCCGTTTTTGACCGGACCAGCTGCTGTAATCGGGTTTAGTTTTGGCGGGCAATCGGCCGTAGTATTAGCGCAGAAAAATATAAGTATTAGAGCAATCATAAGCTTTGACGGGGGCATTGGTTCTGCATTTGGGGCACAACTGTTAAACAAGCAGCCTAAGTATGATTCTCAACTAATCTCAGCTCCAATACTTCACTTGTATAATCCCGGTGATAGTTATACTGATCTTGGATGGTTTGACAGCATAAGGAATTCAAACCGGTTTTTATGTGCTATGAAAAATATGGAACATGGACATTTTACTTCATTTGGTTTACTCAATAAGGTTGTTCCTGGTATTATGGGCAAAACAAAGGCTGATCCAGGCAATGGATATGAAACCATCATGGTTTTAACTAATGAGTTTCTAAATACTTTCGTTAAAAATAAAAATGCAGATACAAGTAGTTTTTTTGTTACCAAAAAAAATATTCATTCCTGGATTAAGGAATGTATTGTAAAAACCGAAATAAAAACTCAGGGAAGCTGAACCTTACTAAAGGTCAAAATAGCTGCTGGCATTATTTGATAAGCCACAGATTGCACACATTACCGGTGATTAACCTGCATGATTCACTTTGTGAATCATGTGTACAATCTGTGATAATAATGATTGATAAATGTATAATCCTTTTTTTTAATTAATTCAATCAACTTCTAAGTGTACAAATTATTTTATTAACTTTCTGCAACGTTTCATTGAATATTTTAAAACAATTGATGCGATGGGGCAACTCATTTTGCCAAATTGATTTTATGGACTATTTGCAAGAACTGGTAACACAAATAGAACTTCATTCGCCAGAAGGTATAAGAAAATGTTTAGCTCAGGGCATTGACTCTAATGATCATTTCAGAGGGCTGCCCCTGATTTATGAGTTGACCAGTGAATATACAAGGAGTCCCAGCTTTAAAGATTGTGTCAAGGTTTTTATCGAACACGGGCTTGCGTTTGAAGATAAAATATTGTTAGCTGTCTTATCCGATGACGCCAAATGGCTGGATCAGCAATTGGAAGATAAACCCGTCGCCTTCTTAAAAAAGTATTCACTACGCTGTGCCTATACCCCTTTGCTGGAAGCTACTCTTTTACATATAAGCGCTGAATTTAATCATGTATCCTGCGCTGAAGTACTGGTAAAACATGGAGCAGATGTAAATGCTTCAGCAGGTATTGATGAAAAAGGTTTTGGGGGCCAAACCCCCATCTTCCATACGGTTAATCAAAACTCCAACAACTCCGCAAATATGATGGATTTCCTGCTCGCTCATGGTGCTGACCTTGAGATAACCGTTCCCGGGCTGATCTGGGGCAAGGGGTATGAGTGGGAAACCCTGATACCATCTGTCAACCCGGTCAGTTATGCTATGATGGGCCTTCTTCCGCAAATGCACAGAGATGAAAAGACGATCTCCAATATAGTTACAACACTATTGCATAAAAGGTATGGCATTGACTATTCTCCGGTAAACGTTCCTTGTGCTTATCTAAAACAATAAAAGCCTGTTTATGTATAAAGCTTTATATCTGAGTCCTATGCTTCCTTCTTTCAACATCAGGGAAACGCTTTTATTTTTTACAGATATTCTGAAATTTAATATTGAAAGAGACGATAAAACCTATGTTATCATTTTGAGGAACAACCTTACAGTGCATATTCTGCAAGCAGGAACTAAAATTGGTCAGATGGAATTTTATTTAGAAATAGATGGCCTGGATGAATTATGGAATTCAATAAAAGATAAACTGGAAGGAATAAAAGTTCGGCCTCCTTTTGAAAGAGACTATGGAATGAAAGAATTTCATGTTGGCATTCCTCAAACGAATGCTTTACTTTTTGTGGGGCAGGAAATAGACGGACGGTCAATAATTAAAATAAATTATTGAAGCGAGCAGAAAGAATGTCTGCTACCTGGCAACATTAAATTTAATAGAGATAGATGAGGCATGACTGCTCCTGCTATCACCACCATAATTGCAATCAGAACCGCTTTTATATATATCAGTCCGGTGAGTTAGTACAACTTCATCGGTGCCGGTAAAGCCGGTGGCAGGAAGATATTTGTATATAAGGGCTCCATTTTTTTCGTCTACACCCGTTTCACTGACAAGAAAATGAGAAGCTTGTTTACTGATATTGGCCTCTCCGGAAGTAGATATAGTCAGGATATATGTTTGGCCGGGAGCTACTGTTGCATTTATTACCCGGTCAGCTGTGCGGGAAGTTGAAGGGGTGAAATTATCCTTAGTGCTTTTGGAGCAGGATACAAGCAGGCTGATGGCGAAGAAAATTACCGCGGTCAGCGACAATGTCTTTTTCATAATGATTAGTTTATTGTGAATTTAACCTATTTGAGAAATGAAATCAAAAAAAGCTTTGCAGGTCAATTTACCATGAAAATCACGATGCGGTCTTTAAAGCTATTGTTACAGATATAAATTCAAAGCAGTAAGACAATTATTATCTTGCCATAAAAGAAACTAAACTCTAAGAACATGAAAATTAAAATTGTTACCGGTTATCTGCCGTTTTATTTATTAACCATTACCTTATTTTCCTGCGGGCAAAATAATATCGAAACGGCGCCTTCTGACCGTAACATAGAAGGTACGTGGAAATTAATTTCCGGAATCACCATTGAAAAAGGCGATACGGTTTTTACAGATTATACCAAAGATCAACAAATGATCAAGATCATAAATAATTCTCATTTTGCTTTTTTGAGGCATGATCTGAATAAGGGTAAAGATTCTACAACGGCAATTTATAGTTCCGGTGGTGGACGATATTCTATCAAGGGCGATCAATACACCGAACAACTTGATTATTGCGATGCCAGGGAATGGGAAGGACATACTTTTCAATTTGAAGTTTCTTTCAACAAGGACACTCTAATTCAGCGTGGCGTTGAAAAAAATGAAAGTCTCGGTGTTGACAGGTTGATCATTGAAAAGTATGTCCGGTAAAAATATTATAAATGTGGCCGGTATTAGCCCGCCTGATAATTCACGATCCCAGTTCGCAGTAAACCCGAAAAAAATAGTTTTCTGTTTCCCTCCATATTTTCTTTGAGGATTTCCGGAGAAATCGATTTTTTGTTGATTAATTCTTTAATTCCGGCTTGCCTGCTGGTTGAATATTTTGATTAACCCTGAATAAATTTTGCGGGTCATATTGAGTTTTTACCTCTACCAATTTTTTATAATTATCCCCATAGGTTGCCTTGATCCTTTCATCGCCTTCCTCCATCATAAAATTGATATAAGCTGCCCCGGATGAGTGTGGATGCAGGGAAGCCCAGTAATCTTTTGCCCAACTAATCGTTTTATCATTATTAGCAGGATCGGAATCAACACCTACAATCACAACGGCATAATTTGCGTTGCGGAAATTCCAGGCCGTTTCATTCTTATTAATTCGAGAGGCTGCACCATTTACAGGATATATGTGCATACTGGATAGTGGTGTAGGCATTTTTCTGCCATACTGTGCATGTAATTTTATCGCTTCTTTATTCAGATCTTTTGCAAAATCAGCTTTCCAGTACCATTGCAATCCCGGTGGATACAAGCCATCAAACATAGTTTGCAATGCAGGGAATGGCATGGGCCCCACAAAATCAAGCGCCGGTGTTTTAACAGCCCGGATGGGTTTAAATACTTCTTCAGCTTGATCCAAATCGCCTGTATAACACCATACAATTCCACACATTTTTTTCATGTGCAAATGTTCGGGGAACGGCTCAAAAGGCGGAACAGTAAGAAATGCAAAAAAACCATTAATATTTTCAGGTGCATTAGTAATAAAATGATGATACCACTGCATCATTTCTTCAGAGTCCTCAATATGCCAAAGCATAGGTCCGCCATAAATAGTATGAGCCGGGTTTAATTTAAACAAGAATGAAATCACAACACCAAAATTTCCACCACCTCCCCGCAAGGCCCAAAAGAGATCGGGATTTTCCGTAGCAGAGGCTTTTACTATACTACCACTTGCTAATACCACTTCTGCTTCTAAAAGATTATCAATAGACAGGCCGTATTGCCTTGTCAAATGTCCAAGGCCACCACCCAATGTTAGACCTGCCACACCGGTTGTGCCAAAAATACCTGCCGGTACTGCCATTCCAATTTCATGTGTCGCAGCGTCTAATTCTTTTAACAGGCAGCCTGCTTGCACTGAAACATTTTTGCCGGCAGCGTCAATTTTAATTTCTTTCATCAATGAAAAGTCAATTACTAATCCATTATCACAAATGCCAAGGCCACCGGCATTATGTCCTCCACCCCGAATGGCCAGGAGAATATTATTTTCTCTTGCAAAGTTTACGCAGCTAATAACATCTGCTGTATTCTGACATTGTACAATTATTGCAGGTCGCTTATCTATCATTCCGTTATATATTTTGCGGGCTTCATCATAATGACTATCGCCTTTCAAAATCACTTTTCCGTGAATGTTACTTTTGAAATTTTGAAGGGCCAGTTCATTAATTTGGTAGGTCCCTGGTAGTTTTTCCAACGTTGAGGAGTCCATAAAATTTAGTTTTTAACTATTAAAAATTAATTCGTTCTTAGAATTATCAGAGAGAACGGATCATTTTGAAATGAAGAAAATTATCGAATGGCGAGACTGGGATGCTAACGCCTGTGATGACAAAAGTTCAGCAAAATGGAATTTGTAAGCGAGAAAAATGTCTTTGAACGTTTTTGATTATTAAGAAATGGACTAAAACCTGCATTTGATATAATGGCTCTAAAAATTTTGCTTGACAATAACGCCGGAGTAGTGAAAATGCCCTGGATTTAAATCAGGAATGCCCATAATATAAGGCCTATTTTTCGGGTCCTTTCTTTTAAGATACTGTTCTTCTGCATCTATGAACAGTGATATCTGTATTGGATAAAGCCAGCTTAAAGGTAATAATTTAGGGTAAGGTCCGATTTTTTTTATAAAATTTTTCACGGAGTTTTTTCACCTCTTTAACAAGTGCCAGGTTTCAGAAAATTTAACGCCCTTGAATAATCCAGTTCTGGCGTCTCGCTGGCGGTAGCCGGACATCCTTTAAATTCCAGGAAGTCAAATATGGAAAAATCCGCACGGAAATGCCTCAGGAGTAGAAAAAAAATAAAAGCCCGCAAATTCAAAATACTTACCTGTATCTGAATTGTACGGGCCGAAAAATATTTAAGGCTAATAAAGGGCTGGCTTTACTTTCTAACTATACGTGCGGTCATTTTACCATTTGATATACTAACCAGGTGCCCATTAACATCAAAAGCTTCACCGCTGAAAGTGATTGATACGGTATTATCACTTACATTATAATTTGAAATAGTGTAATTCATTATAGCCCCCGGATCGGTGTTGGAAGAAACAAAAATAGGATCCCTGCTGGTTGCTGATCCCGAAAAGTGGAAGGAAGTATACAGATTGGATCCCTGTATTCCGGATTGGTATTTTCTAACCGCAAAATCCAGATCCTCCAATGAAATGACCATATTTAAGGTATAGCCGGTTCCGCTTTGCATTCCATTCATTTCAAGGGTATAGGTATTATTGGGCTCCATGGTTGTGTGCAAAACAGGGTCAACAAGGAAATGTCCGTTTTGAGTTTTAACTCCGTCTGTAAATGTCCAGGTATTTATTTTAGATCCAAACGGGGATTCATAGTCAAAAGCTTCTTTCATGCAGGAAGTGAATGCAACGGAGAGGGCGGCTAAAGAAACAAAGAGGAATGTTTTCATTGGTGTTGATTTTTGTAATAGATGGTATTTGTAATATTGGATTGTTCAATTTTTTAAAATAGTAAACTCTACCCGTCGGTTCAATTGCCTGTTTTCCGGGGTGTCATTCGCCACTACCGGTTTCGTTTCTCCATAGCCTTTTGAGATGATCCTGTTTTGAGCTATTCCCTTTGCCAGGATATATTCCATTACCGAGCGGGCCCTGTTATCACTTAGTTTAAAATTATACTCGTCTGTGCCGTAGCTATCGGTGTGAGCACTCATTTCAATTTCTATAGCAGGGTTTTCATTTAATAATTTTACAACCCTGTTCAATTCAAGATGAGATTCAGCACGCAGATCCCATTTGTCGAAATCAAAAAACACATTGTTTAATCTTACCACCTGGCCAATTTCTATTGGTACCAGGTACAGGTCTTTGTGTATTTCTTTATATCCTACTTTCACTAATGAGTCGAGATTCAGATTTTCTGACTGCGCAAAAAATTTGTCAGCAGTGGCTTTTATTGAGTAGTTTTTATCGTAGGGTAATACGATTTTAAAAGCCCCATCATCCGGATTAGAAATACCATTTCCGGCCTCTATACCGTCTGGAAGGGTTTCATATACCAGCGAAGCGCTGAGTGGTTCATTTGTTTTCTTATTATACACGTTCCCTTTAACGAGTACAACGGGATCAGGTCTTTCTCTTTCCAATAATTTTACCCTTACAATATCACTTTCACCATATGTATCCGTACTGTTGGTGAGATAAGCATATTCACCCCCGGCATCGAGAGTAAAGAAAGCATCCCATTCAGGTGTATTGATGGGTTCGCCAAGGTTCACCGGGTTGCTCCATTTTTGCCAGCTGCTGTCCAACCGTTTGGTCATCCAGATATCATTTTCCCCTAAACCACCAGGCCGGTTGCTGCTGAAATACAAGGTTACACCATCAGGAGCCAGGTAGGGCGTCATTTCATCATAGTTGGGGAGGTTTATAGTTTTGCCCAGGGTTTTGGGCTCAGACCATGTGTTGTCCTTCTGCAAAAAACAAGCATAGATATCATTATTGTAACTGCCTTTAACCGGGGCCAGGTAAAGTAAAAGAGTGTTTCCATCATGACTCATGGTAGCTCCATACTGCCTTCCATTATCATACTTCTGGAAATTTTTTATTTTTAGAGCATTGGGTTTACTCCAACCTCCATTGATGGTCCTGTAACTTAAACTGACGCCGTTACCCACATAATCGCCATCAATAAAAGCATTCCTTATTAATATTTTATTATTATCCGGGGATATCCAAAAGACTGCATTATAATGGTACGTATTCAGGGGATAACCCAGGTGAATAGCTCCTCCCCATTTGCCCGAACTATCTCTTTCAGCATACCAGATATCCTGCGAGTTATTGACGGATCTGTATTTTGTATTGTGGGGATCATTTTCACAGATAAAGAATAATAAATTTCCGTCAGCAGAAACCGTGGGCCTCAGTTCCGGTAATTCAGTATTTATGTTGGGACCTAAATTTTCAACCTTGATAACAGTTGAAGTTTTAATGATATTTTCCTTTTGCGTTATCAGTGTGCCCGAAGTATCAGGGGAGGGCTGGCCTGTAGCAATGAAGATGCTTATACAAAGTATAAACAGGGTGGCGGCTTTTTTCACGATAGTGGATTTTAACTCTTACTGGTGTAAAGTAATAGAAAATAATACAGCTTTGAAAACGGAAAACTACTTGTGATTTTACTAAGGGCGAGATTTGGTTATTTAACCGATCAGGTTAATGATGAAAGGAATTTCACTATTTTTATTTTGACTATAAGATTTCGTCTATTCAACCTTTAATTTAATTATATGCCAAAGTTTATTATGGCAATTCTTTTTTCTTTTTGTGTATTGCTATCCTTTGGACAGACAAAGGCTGATAAAGAAAAGTAAAAAATTAATTCAGAATGCGACAAATTCATGCATCTTTTTCAGATAAGCCATTTTACTGAGGCATTTGATTTATTAAAACATATTTCTGCAATTGAGGATTCAACGCTTGATGGCTTATTGGAAACGGTGACAGATCAAATGAACAATGTATTTCCTTCTTATGGAAAAATCATGAACTATGAATTTATTGGCGAGAGAAATATAAAGAACATTATAACCAAACGCTTTTATCTTTTAAAGTTTCAAAAATACTTTTTGAAATTTGATTTTACAATTTATAACAGTGAGTCAGGATGGACTGTTACAAATTTCACCTATGATGATAACCTGATTGAGGTTCTGTATTGAATTTGTAAGTTTTCTATAATTAAGTAAATGAAAATCTCCTAAAACTTCACAAACGAATAATGTGACTTACGTTCCCCATCCCGAATAATCAGCGAATAATTTCCTTTGCTTAATTTTTGTATGTTCATCACTATATTATTTATTCCCTTTATTACTTTTCTTTTTTCTTTTTGCATGCTGCGTCCGGATTGGTCAACGATGGAAATATAGATTTTGGTTTCCTCACCGGAAGTATATCTAATGTTGACATAGTTTGTAGCCGGTACCGGAAAAATAACCGGCAGGTCTGTATCCTTCCATGTTAAAGATCTTATTTCTGTAAAACGAATGGAGCCATTTTTGTCAGATTGTTTTATCCGGTAAAAAACTTTCGCGGTACGAAGGGAGTGATCGGTATATTTAAAGGATCGGCTTTCATAATCGGTTACTATTTCATGGTTTCGGTAAATTTCTTCAAAGTGGCTTCCGTCCGCAGAGCGTTCTATTGCAAAATGTGAATGATTGAAAGCCTGGGCTACACTCCACTCAATGACAATTCCGTTGCTTATTGGTTTTAGTGAAAAATTAGTGAAGGTAACAGGCAAAGTGGCCAGTGGCCCTAAAGCCTCGGTGCGGGCAACCACCACTGTTGTGCTGGTATTAAAAATAACGCTATTGCCGGCGGCATCTGTTTGCACAGCGGTGTTGCCAGAACTAGGATGCTGAAATGATATAAACATAAATTTGTTATCAGGTGTGAAGGTGATGCCGGTGGGTTCGCTGCCTGCCGGTGTTTTGCCAAACAGCCTGATTTGCGGTGCAGCGGCAGTATGTGTTGGTGCTACCACCCAAATATGGTTACGACTACCATCCTGCAAGACCCAAAGGTTTCCTTCCATATCAAAAGCAAGATTGTCATTACCCGTACCCCAGGGTTCAGTACCTAATGGGCCCGGGCCATCTACATCATAATTGACCGATGCAACAAAAACTTCCAGGTTGTTTACTGTGGTACCATCATCGGAAAGACGGTATACCACACCAGGCCCTTTAGCAGCAAAATATATTTTCCCGTCAGGTCCTATTTCAGCATCTTCTATTCCATTAAAATTATATGCACCGGCACTTAACCCTACCGTGTTGTTCCTGTTGGCTACTGTTGATGAGGGATTAAGCAATTCTACCCAGCTACCAGATCCCAGCGCTGCAGTCGTATGCAATACATATAAAGTTCCGCTGGTATAATTACCGGCGATTGTGGGAACAAACTTGTATAAATAACCGGTGGGATTGGCATCAGCTCCCCAATACAAAACAGACTCATCGCTTTTTATAGCCACGTTTTCATGAGCCTGCCTTCCCAATGCCCATAATTTATCCGATCGTCCATCTCCGTTGTGATCGATGACGGTGCGGGTGACGGGATTTATTTCAATGACCCAACCTACATCCTCATACCCGTCAACAGAACTGTTTATGTTTCCTCCCGATGTCGTTTCCTCACAAACCATTATTGTATTACGGGGGGTAATAGTTCCCGAACAAAATCGACTTACATTTCCCAGATCTGATGTGGCAGTGCCAATAGAAAAGGGCACTTTACCACTGGTTCCTGTATTCCATGTGTGGGTAGGGTAGTCATAATAAACTTCCAGGATAGCGCATTCTGCAGGTGTGGTCTCACTGCTAATCGATACGTAACCGTTTCTGCTGCTCCCGCTGATGGGAACATACCCGGTAAAATCAAGATTGCTGCCTAATGTGCCCCCAAGTGTAAGAGGGTCACCTGTTTTTATTAATCGCTGAAAAGTGTGTGTTGTGGGTATTAAAAAATTTTCTGTTTGCGGTCCTGGAGAAACTGAAGAAAAAGATCCAATAGTTTGCGCCGGAATATCGGCTATAAAAAAAAGACAAGGAAGAATAATTAAGTAACAGTTTCTAAAAGTAGAAAGAATAGCCATAGTTAAGGTTGATTTTAAAAGTACAAAATACCTCCTGATTTTCTAAATAGGAAAGTGAAATGTTTTTGAAACAAAAACAATCTGGCCAAAAACAGTAAGATAACAAGGTTAGAACGACCTGCTTAATTTTTCACTGTTTCTCCCTGCAAATACTTCCTTACTTCCGGCGCCACTTTTGTTCCTAACAATTCTATTGAGTGCATCAATTTATCATGTGGCATTGTGCCAACACTCATTTGTGCCAGGAACCGGGTATTACCAAATAATTCAAATTCATACAAGATTTTATCTATGACTTGTTGCGGACTTCCTACCAATAAAGATCCTTCTTTACCTCTCATTTGTTCAAATTGTTGCTTGTCCATTGGCGACCATCCCCGTTCCTTTCCGAGTCTTGTCATTACATAAGCATAAGAAGGATAAAATTCATCTGCAGCCTGTTGAGAGTTATCGGCGATAAAGGCGTGTGAATTGATACCTAATTGAAGTTGGGCAGGAGCATGTCCGGCTTTTGTTGCTGCATTTCGATACAATTGGGTAAGGGGGACAAACCGCGCCGGAATACCTCCAATTATGGCAAGAGCCATCGGTAATCCATACGTTCCTGCACGAATAACAGATTCCGGTGTGCCTCCCACGGCAACCCATATGGGTAAATAGTTCTGGTAAGGACGGGGATAAACTCCCAGGCTATGAATCGATGGTCTGTGTTTACCTGTCCATTCTATTTTTTCTTTTTTGTTGAGTTCAATTAGCAGATTTAGTTTTTCAGCGAATAGCTCATCGTAATCTTTAAGTTCGTAGCCAAAAAGTGGAAACGATTCAATAAAAGACCCACGACCGGCCATGATCTCAGCCCTGCCTTCTGACAGCTGATCTACTGTGGCGAAATCCTGGAACACCCGGACCGGGTCATCCGAACTTAATACGGTAACTGCGCTTGAAAGCTTTATATTTTTCGTTTTAACAGCCGCTGCAGCCAATATTATAGCCGGGGAGGAAACGGCAAAATCCGGGCGATGATGTTCTCCAACTGCAAACACATCAAGTCCCAGCTGATCTGCCAGTTCTATTTCTTCCATCAGGTTGCGTATTCTTTGATGTGTACTGGTTATCTTTCCTGTTAATGGATCGGGAGTCACTTCTGCAAATGTATAAATGCCTATTTCCATGCTAAATGATTAAAGTCTAAAAAGAGGAGAGTGAGACGGCAAGTTTTTTTATAACATACAAAACAATGTTTTGTTTGTTGATAGATGTAAAGAAGCCGGTTTTAAATCAATTTCTGTTAACCCAATTTAGGATGAATGTTTGTGTGTTAAATAACCGCAGGTATATATTTTTAATGCTGCTCTGCTATTTCATTTATTGCTTGTAACAGTGATTTTGAATCTTTGCTGTCACCACGGAGTTGCCAGATCATAACTCCACCCGCTTTATTTTGCTTTGCAAATAAAACCTTTTGCCTGATGGTTGGTATTCCGTTATAATAAATAATGCCACCGCCAGGTAAGGATACGCTATCTGTGTTTTCAGCTCCGGGATAAGTAGTAATAATATTTTTATAACTCATACTTTTAGGAGCACCATTCCCAAAACCATGGCCATAAAATGGAAGTCCGATGAATAATTTTTCAGCTGGAATCCCTCTGGTGATATGATAATAATTAAAATCATTCTCTACCATATGAAAGGGCGAATGCGGACCTGGATTCAAAAGGTTCCAGGGCCCTGTTTTATCGTAAGACATGATATTGATAAAATCATATAACATCAAAGTAGAATCATGTATTTTATTTCCATTCCAGCTGGCAAGTGCCGCCGTCATTAATTTTTTCTTTGGTTTTAATGCGGACGAAAGTTCACTTACAAATGGAGCATAATTTTGATTGATCAGGGCATTTTCAAGATCAACATCTATGCCATCGAAATTATACCTTTCAGTTAATGTCACCAGGCCTTTAATAACAGTTGATCTTTTATTTTCGTCCAACAATCCTTCCAGGTAGGATGGTGGCCCACCGCCACCCAGGGAAATGAATACTCTGACGTTTTGGTCATGTGCTTTTTGAATGATTACCCCGTAAGCATCATGAAAAGGGAAATTGCCTGACTCATCAGGATTTACAAAAGCAAGGTTAAGATCAGTGATCTTGGAAAGATCGATGCTATCAATAGTATTTAACCAATTATCAGCACCGGGCAGGTATCCAAGCACCCGCAGCTGGTTCATGTTTTTACCTGGCTTAGAAGTTGTATGTTTATTAGCACAGAAGGTAAAAAGTAAAAAGAGGATAAGTGTACTTATAGAATATTTGATCTTGTTCATTTTTTATCTGAATTTAATAATTGGGCTACTTGCCCGCTATTGCAAATCACTGACTTCAGGTAACAAATGTATTGTGTATTACTAACTTTACCGGAAGCAATTGATCTTATTATGGAGGCGTATCGTCAACAAGCAATTACAGAATTAAAAGCATGGCAAAAGCAAATGCAACGCCGGCCATCCTTGTTTAATAAACTGTCAAAAAAAACGCAGGATAAAATCAACTCCTGGATACCTGAAAAAGTGCATAAGGCTGTAACGGCTGTAATTAAGCAAATGACCCGTGGTGTATTATTTGGTTCAAAATATACAACAGCAGCCCCTGCAGAAAATTATAGCTTTCACATTATAGAGATTAAAGTAGAAGAAAAAATAAAACGCTACAGAACGACGGCGGCTGTAGAAGGAGGCATAACGGGGGCCGGCGGTATCTTATTGGGCTTTGCCGACTTCCCGATTTTGATTGCCATAAAAATTAAGCTGTTGTTTGAAATAGCCAGCCTTTATGGATTTGATACAAGGGACTACAAGGAAAGGGTTTACCTGCTTCACATTTTTGAACTGGCCTTTTCAAGTCATTCGCACCGAAAATCCGTTTATTTAAAAATGGAAAATTGGGAACTGAAAAGCAAGGAACTCCCGAAAGATATAAATGAATTTGATTGGCGCCGGTTCCAGCAGGAATACAGAGATTATATAGACCTGACCAAGATGGCGCAACTGATTCCGGTTATTGGAGCACCGGTGGGGGTGTTGGTTAATTTTCGCCTGATAAAAAAGCTGGGAAAAACGGCTATGAATGCATACAGAATGAGGGTTCTTTTAAACCAGGAACAATTATAATCCTGGCTGTTTGGGTTACATTTTAAATTTGCAAGGCGAAAGGAAGGGAAAGTAATCCTGTATATTTGGAAAACTTCTGTATGCCAAAAATATTCTTTTCAATAATACTCATTCTTTCAACTTTTTTAATTTTTGGTCAACAAAAAAAAATAAAAGAAGCTCCTAATTCAGCACTTAATTTATTTGATGCTTTTAGCAAGGACAGTGTACTTAAAAAAGGGTGGGGTCTTTCCACCCTAATAACATTTCAGGGCAAACTTATTTTATTTGATGCCGGAAGCAATGCGGATATTTTTAAATACAATGTAAAGAAATTGGGAGTCGATTTAAAGAAAATAGATTTTGTAATCATCTCTCATGCGCATCTTGATCATTTGAATGGCATAGATTATTTATTATCGGTAAACCCAAAAGTTAAAATATATTTTCCTTTTGATGTTTTTTGGGGAGCCGATCATGTCTTTGATGCATCGGGCCAGGATTCTTTAATAAAAGATGAATTGCCTGTTCATATGCAATATTTCAATGGGGAAACAAATAAATTCCCTGTTCCGCAGTCTGGTGGCAGATTCTGGAATGCCAACATTGAATTTATAAAGGAATCAAAAGATATCTTTCCAGGAGTCAGGCTGGTGGCCACGTCCGCTTCTTATATGGGATATTTTTCAAAATACCCTAATAAGAGTTTTGTAGAAGGGGCATTTAAGAAAGAAGATAGCGCAGGTGTAAAATTGACAAACCTGGTTGAACTGAATTTGTCCCTGAAAACGGAAGATGGCGAAGTTGTTTTTACAGGTTGTTCGCATAGTGGGGTGGAGTCAATTGCTGAGCAGGTAATCAAAGAAACAAAAAATGAAATAGCATTATTATACGGCGGATTTCATTTATTGCCTTTCGATAATAAGAGAACAGGTGAAATTTGTAGTTACCTTAAAAATGAATTAAAGGTGAAGAAAGTGGCTCCGGCGCATTGCACCGGTCATCTTGCTTTCAAAGTATTGTATGATCTTTATAAAGAAAATTATCAATATGCAGGACTGGGTGAAAGGATCCTTTTTTAATAAGCCTGGTGTGAATCACTTCCCGAATTAATATTTGGTAATATTTATCATTGGTTTGTATTCAACAAAAAGGGCAATAAAATTTCATCGGCCCTGTCAAACTACATAGTTTCATTGGGCA
This sequence comes from Chitinophagaceae bacterium, assembly GCA_041743125.1. Taxonomy (GTDB): domain Bacteria; phylum Bacteroidota; class Bacteroidia; order Chitinophagales; family Chitinophagaceae; genus Terrimonas_B. The sequence continues at coordinate 91,325 of JBGTNK010000171.1, read as the reverse complement.
TGAAGTCCAGAAATATGCCTTGCTGAAGTAGACTTTTCTCTACGTTTAACAGGAAACCTTCCCTGGTAATATACGATAGATCTCTGCTTTCATTGTATGAAGTATTCCTTAGTTCACCAGGCAACCATTATTTTTTCATCTCTGTTTTAGCTGGTAATTGAAACTGGCATGTTTTTTAATCTTTATATCTAAATAACTTATATGAAAGCAATCTGGACGGGTTCCATCGGCTTCGGGCTGGTGAATATTCCCATTAAAATGTACAGCGCTGTGGAAGAAAGTACCCTTGACCTGGACATGCTGGACAAAAAGGATCATTCCAATATTAAATTTAAACGTGTAAACGAGAGTACAGGAAAAGAAGTAGCATGGGAAAATATTGTAAGAGGATACCTGGTTAATGAAAAATATGTGGTGTTGGAAAAATCTGATTTTGAAAAAGCAAGTCCCGAAAAAACCAAGCATATCGAGATATCACAGTTTGTAGATGAAAAAGAAATCGACAGCACTTATTTTGAAACACCCTATTTTTTGGAGCCTGATAAAACAGGTACCAGGGCCTATGCTTTACTGCGGGATGCATTACAAAAAACAGGCAGGGCAGGGGTAGGAATCTTTGTGATGCATAATCGGGAGCATGTTGCGATCGTTAAAGCAAAGGATGATGTGATCATTTTGAACCGGATACGTTTTTCCCAGGAGATCCGTTCACCGAAAGAGCTTAATCTGCCAAGAACAAAAAGCAAACCTGCCGAACTAAAAATGGCAGTTGATCTTGTCAATCAATTAACCAAAAAGTTTGACCCTTCTAAATATAAAGATGACTACAGCGATAAACTGCTTAAGATCATTAAGGCAAAATCAAAAGGCAAAAAAACCGCTCCTTATAAACCAATGAAAGTGGTACACTCGAAAACCCAGGACCTGATGGACCAGTTAAAGGCCAGTCTTTCTACTGGAAGCAAACGTAAAGCTTCATGAGTCTTTCCACTTATAATAAAAAAGGAAATTTTAGGAATACGGCGGAGCCTGCAGGCAAAAAAGGACCGGATAATAAATTTCGATTCGTAATTCAGCGCCACCAGGCTTCCCGCCTGCATTATGATTTCAGGTTGGAATTAGGAGGAGTATTAAAAAGTTGGGCGGTGCCCAAGGGTCCTTCTTTAAACCCTTCTCAAAAACGCCTGGCTGTGATGGTGGAGGATCACCCGGTTGATTATATCTATTTTAAAGGAACGATTCCCGTAGGAAATTACGGGGCGGGCAAAGTGGAAATTTGGGACAAAGGAAAATTTGATCCGGTAGACAGCAGGCATAACCCGCTTAATCAAAAACAAGCTCTGCAGGGTTTAAAAAAGGGAGAGTTGAAATTCAAATTGTCAGGAAAAAAACTGAAGGGAGAATTTGTATTAGTGAAATTGAAAACAGATGAAAAGAGTTGGTTATTGATAAAACATAAAGATGAACATTCCACCAATACAGTTTATGATGCAGAAGAGCATGCCGGACCAGTAAAAACACAAGGAACAATATCCTCTATAAAATATGGAAGGGCAAAGAAATTAAAATCATATATCAAGCCCATGCTGGCCACCATTCACAAAACTCCATTTGATGACAAAGACTGGCTTTTTGAAATTAAATGGGATGGATACAGAGCCATAGCAGAAACAGGAAAGGAAGGTGTAAAGTTTTATTCCCGTAATGGAATTGATTTCAGCGAACGCTTTACTGTTATCATCCAATCCTTAAAAAAAATAAAACAAAAAGCAGTCCTTGATGGAGAAATTGTTTTGTTCAACGAAAATAATCTCCCTGATTTTCAAAAATTGCAGCACTACGAAAACCATCTGAATTATCCCCTGATCTATTATGTATTTGATATTTTACAACTTGATAGAAGGAACCTGGAAAAGCTTTCATTAGAAGAGCGGAAGAAAAAATTGAAAACGATTTTAAAAAGTGATTCCAATATCCGCTATTGCGATCATATTGAAAAAGACGGGACCGCTTTTCTTGGAAAGGCTAAAAAGCAGGGGCTGGAAGGTATCATCGCCAAGAAAAAAGATAGTCAATACAGGCGTGGTTACAGAAGTAAGCAATGGTTAAAAATAAAAACATTCAGAGCACTGAAGCAGTGATAGCGGGTTACACAGAACCAAAAGGGGGAGGTTCACATTTTGGCTCCCTGGTACTCGCTAACAAAAAAGGAAGAGTATGGCAATATCGCGGGCATGTTGGCCCCGGCTTCTCAACAGCATTACTGGCTTTAGTGAAAAAAAAAATGAAACCGCTGGAAATAAAATCTTCTCCCTTTAAAAAGGATGTTCCGCTAAATGGTAAAGTAACATGGTTGAAACCAGAATTGATCGCAGATATTGCCTACACGGAACTGACCCGGGATAAAATATTCCGTCACTCCGTTTTCCTTCGATTAAGAGATGAGAAGGATGTAAATGATGTAAACGAAGAATTAGTAGAGGAAATAAAAGAGGTGAAAAGGAATGAAGAAATTAAAGCAGGTCAATACAAAGTAAAGATTACAAATAGCCTCAAGATCTTCTGGCCCGATGAGGGATATTCAAAAGGAGATGTAATTGAGTATTATGATAAGATATCTTCTTTTATTTTACCGCATCTAAAAGGCAGGCCGCTTTCATTGAAACGTAATCCTAATGGTATCCGGGATGAAGGTTTTTTTCATAAAGATGCAGGAGAAAACGCACCTGAATTTGCGGACGTATATAAAGTAAAAAGTGGCAGCAATTGTAAGGTCATTGATTATATCGTATGCAACAATAAAGCGACCCTATTATACCTGGCCATCCTGGGATGTATTGAAATGAATGCCTGGAACAGTACGACCAGCAAACCTGGCCATCCTACCTGGATGGTTATAGATATTGATCCGTCCGCAAAAAATACTTTTAGGGAGGTGGTAGATACTGCGCTGGCCACCAAATCAGTGCTGGACAAGGCTGGTATTAGCTCTTATTGCAAAACGTCAGGATCATCAGGATTGCATGTTTATGTTCCGGTGAAAAATAAATACGATTATAAAGAGGTAAAAGACTTTGCACAAATAATCGCCTCGCTGGTGAATGAACAATTACCGCAAACAACTAGCCTGGAAAGATCTTTAAAGAAACGTGGTAATAAGATCTATATTGACTATTTGCAAAATCGAAGCGGACAAACTCTTGCTTCTGTTTTTAGCTTGCGACCGGTAAAAGGTGCAAACGCCTCAGTCCCTCTTGACTGGAAAGAGGTAAATCACCAATTGCATCCATCTCAGTTCAATATTGAAAACATGCTTCAAAGAATCAAAAAGAAGGGAGACATTTTTAAACCCGTGCTTTCTGGTTCCGCAAACATTGAAAAAGCTTTAAAGGCATTGCATGCTTAAGGTAACCTTACCTTTCATTTTCACATGCTGGTAGAAAAAAATTTATTGTAATTTCCCCTCTCAGCATTCAATCTAAATCATATACTAAAAGAGAAATGAAAAAAATAAAGTGGGGAATTATCGGTTGCGGAGATGTAACCGAACTTAAAAGCGGGCCTGCATTTAATAAGGTAAAAAATTCTGAACTGGTTGCGGTGATGCGCCGGGATGCTGCAAAGGCAGAAGATTATGCAAAGCGGCACCAGGTTCCTAAATGGTATACCGATGCCTACGAACTTATTAATGATAACAATGTAAATGCCATTTATGTTGCAACTCCTCCTTCATCCCACGAAGAATACACAGTTGCTGTTTTAAAAGCGGGCAAACCGGTATATGTAGAAAAACCTATGTCGGTAGATGCTAAGTCTGCTATTAATATGATGAAGGCAGCCCAGCAAACAAATGGCAAAGTAGTGGTAGCCCATTACCGCAGGGCCCAACCCTTATTTAGAAAAATAAAGCAACTAATAGACGATAAGGCAATCGGAGACATCCGGTTTGCCAGGCTGAGTATTTGTAAACGTTCTTTAACTAAGGAAGAACTCAATATTGAGAAAACGGCCTGGCGGGTAGATCCGGTATTGGCAGGTGGTGGGTTGTTTAATGATCTATCCCCTCATCAACTCGACATGATGTACTATTTTTTTGGAGCAGTAGAAAAAGCCTATGGATTTTCTGCCAACCAGGGCGGATCATACAATGCGGATGATATTGTGTCAGGAAACATAATTTTTACAAGCGGAGTGCTGGTAAGCGGAATATGGTGTTACACCGTTGCTGAAGCAAATGAGGAAGACTTGTGTGAAATATTTGGCAGCAAAGGAAAAATTACTTTCAGGTTCTTTGAACATCAGCCCATCATGGTTACCATAGAGGGTAAGGAGGAAAAAATTTCTTTTGATGCCTTGCAACATGTGCAGCAACCTATGATAGAGCAGGTAGTTAATTATTTTCTTGATGAAGCTCCGAATCCATGCAGTGCTCAGGAAGGAGTGGAAGTGATGAAACTCATTGATCAGTTTACGATGAAATGATAAATCTTTTCCAGACTAGGGATCTGTTTTAAAAATAATTATTGTTATGATTTTCCGCGATGCTTTTTCTACAGACATACCGGCTATTCAATACGTCCGAAATTCTGTAAAGGAAAACAGGCTATCCGACCCCCGATTGGTTCCTGATAGCGATGTAGAGGATTTTATTAACCGTCGCGGTAAAGGATGGGTTTGTGAAATCGATGGCCGGGTAGTCGGGTTTGCCGTTGCTGATTTACAAATGAATAATATCTGGGCCTTATTTATTTTACCCCAATACGAAGGAAAAGGAGTCGGAAAGAATTTACACGCTGAAATGTTGAACTGGTATTTTGGAAAGGGTAAAATCAACGTATGGTTATCTACATCACCAGGTACGAGAGCGGAAACATTTTACAGACGGGCAGGATGGCAGGAATCAGGGTTATATGGTAATAATGAAATAAAATTTGAAATGACCGCGGATTTATGGAGAAGTCTTTTGCAACAGCAGGGCTAGTTTTTACCAACTTAAAAATATATTGAGCCATCCAATTAAGATATGCTGAAAATAGTTCAGGTAACTGCATCAGCAATGCTATAACAAATGAATCATTATAATGGTGATGTATGACCGATGAATATTATCTTTAAAGCTTAATTTTTCTGAATGATGCGTTTTATTTTTTTCTCACTTTTCTTCCTATTACTAATTCAATTTACTACTGCTCAAAAAAAACCACTGGATCATTCAGTTTACGATGCCTGGCAAAGTATTGGTGAAAAGGCGATCAGCAACGACGGGAATTGGGTGGTATATACAATAGAGCCACAGGAAGGAGATAATGAACTGGTGATCCAATCTGTGCTGCCTGGGAATACCTTTAAACAAACGATTCCCAGAGGTTACCGACCCATGATCTCGGAGGATAGCCGCTATTTGATTTTCAAAATAAAGCCCTTTTTCAAAGAAACCAGAGATGCGAAAATAAAGAAGAAGCTGACAGCTGATATGCCAAAGGATTCAATGGGTATTGTAGAATTAGGGAAAGATAGTATTTGGAAAAGTGACCGGGTAATGGTTTATAAAACACCGGAGAAAGGTTATGGTTGGGTTGCTTATCTGCAGGAAAAGAATATTAAGACAGCAAAGAATAAAACTTCAGATAGTGAAGCAGGAAAGAGAATCGATAGTTTGTCCAGGGTAATTGATTCTCTCCGCGAGATTATTGCAATTAAAAATTCCAGGACAAATGATGAAGCTGCTGACTTGGATTTTCGAATCCGGAATTACAAAAAAGATATAATGGAACTGGGAGGTTCTTTTGCAGATGCAGATGAAGGAGATTCATCAAAAACTCAAACCGGTGCAGTAGCTGATCTCCGGCTGCGTAACCTGGAAACAGGGGGAGAAAAGTTGTTTAAGAATGTAACCGAATTCCAATTTAGTAAAAATGGCAGGAAAATATTGATAGAGCAGGGATTTGACCCTAAAGATTCAAAGACAAGGCCAACCGTTCTTTTGTTTGATATGCAAAGTCAATTTGCGGATACACTAAGCCGCGGGGGAAATGAATTCAAGAATTTTGCCATGTCCGTCGACGGCACGCAGGTTGCCTATGTTGCGGAAAGAGATGCAAAACCAAAGGACTTACAGAAATATTTTAAGGTTATGTATTTCAGGGAAGGAATGGATAGTGCTATCGTACTGGCAGACAGGCATTCGGTAGGAATGACGTTGGGAATGACGATAAGCGAATTCGATAGCCTTGAATTTAGTAAAAGTGGTAAGAGATTATTTTTTGGCGTTTCACCGGTGCAGGCCCCAAAAGATACTTCCCTGGTTGATATTGACCTGGTGAAACTGGACATATGGCATTATAATGATGACTACCTGCAAACAGTACAGTTAAACCGCTTACAAAAAGATTTAAAACAAAGCTTTTTAACCGTGTATGACCTGGAAAATGATAAATTGGAACAATTGGGATCGGAAGAAATTCCAACTATTATTAAAACCAAAGAAGGAGACGGAGATATCTTTGCCGGCATAACGGATTATGGCCAGCGCATAGAAAGTCAATGGGTGGGCAGCACCAAAAAAGATATATATGCTATCCGGGTAAAGGATGGAACAAAAAAACTTATTAAGAAAGGTTTATTGGGTTCTATGAACTCTACTTACATTTCTCCCACCGGTAAATACCTGATGTGGTATGACAGTAAAGAAAAAGATTATTTTATTTATGATGGGGAAGTAACAAATAACATAACAGCAAAATTGGATGTGCCACTGTTTGACGAAGATTATGATTCCCCGGGGTTGCCATCTCCTTATGGAGTGATGGGGTGGAGTGAAGGAGATTCCTCCGTTTATATTTATGACAGGTACGATATATGGAAAGTTGATCCGGCAAGGTTGGCACAGCCCAGGCTCATGTTGTCATGGAAAAACAACAGGAAGAATAAAATGGCCTTCAGGTATATTCGGCATAATAAGGAGGAGAATTTCCTTGTTTACGATCAGCAGTTGCTTTTCAGAACGTTTAATGAAAAAACAAAAGCAACCAATTACAGCATAGCATCATTTAACGATCATTCAAATGCTCAGGAAACGTTGTCTCCTTTTTATGAGGAGCCGTATAATCATAGCCGGATCATTAAAGCGAAAGATTCAAACGTTTTTGTTTATACAAAAGAATCGTTTAAGGAGTCTCCCGACTTATTTGTAAACCGGGGGTTGAAGGAAAAAACAAAAACCAGGGATGGGTTTATTTATACCTATGATGTAACAAGGCTTTCAAATTTAAATCAACAGCAAAAAGATTTTAACTGGGGCACAGCTGAACTTTTCAAATGGAAAACGTTCAAAGGAAAAAATGCGGAGGGCATCTTATATAAGCCGGAAGATTTTGATTCTGGCAAAGCCTACCCGCTGATACTTTATTTTTATGAAAAGCTATCAGATAGTTTGTATAAATATAATCCTCCGTCGCCGACGCCCAGCCGGTTGAATATTTCTTTTTTTGTAAGCAGAGGTTATCTCGTTTTCACTCCTGATATTGCTTACACAATCGGCCACCCTGCTCAAAGTGCATTTGATTATGTAGTAAGTGCAGCAAAAGCCCTGGCAAGAAATAAATGGGTTGACGAAAAAAATATTGGCATCCAGGGGCAGAGTTGGGGCGGCATCCAGGTAGCGCAATTAATTACCATGACGGATATGTTTAAAGCCGCCTGGGCGGGTGCACCCGTTGCCAACATGACCAGTGCATACGGAGGTATCCGGTGGGAGAGTGGTTCCAACCGCCAGTTTCAATATGAGAAAACACAAAGCCGTATTGGAGCCACCCTTTGGGAAAAACCTGAATTGTATATTGAAAATTCCCCTTTATTCCATTTACCCAAAGTAAAAACACCGTTAGTTATTATGGCCAATGATGCAGACGGCGCCGTTCCCTGGTACCAGGGTATTGAATTATTTACCGGACTTCGGAGGTTAGGAAAAAAGGTATGGATGTTAAATTACAATGGTGAGGCACATAACCTGGTTCAGCGTAAAAACAGGAAGGATATTCAAATGAGGCAACAGCAGTATTTTGACTGGCTGTTAAAAGGGGAAAAACCTGCCAGGTGGATCATTCATGGCGTTCCTGCCGTGAAAAAAGGAAAGGACTGGGGACTGGAAATAGTTGATTAAATATAAACTCAGGGGTGAGAGTTAACACGAACAGGAAAACATAAACAAGCATCATTTTAAAATAGAATGGTTGTTTTCCTAAGCAGCCTGTGATGTAATAAACTTCACTAAACTTCTTTTGGCAATAGGTAATAATGTTTCGTCTACAGGAAAGCTTAACCCGGTTTCTATAGAATAAACAGCCGGGTTAGGGAGACCACTATTATTTCTAATTAATTCAGCCTTTACATGTTCGTAGGTACTGGCAATACTGCGCTGCCAGTTATCCACTAAAACAGTTTTGATGCTCCTGTATTTCTCATCATGTTTTTCAAAAAAAGAAAGCCGGTAATGATAGGTTCTTGAAGTTTTCGTATTACCGCTAGTTAAAAAAAAGTAACCTTCTTTCAGGTCAAGTGGTACAATGCCAACGGGTATTATATTTATTTTTTCTTCCACAAATTCATAAATACCGGCTCCTGTTTGCAAGGTACTTTTCAATGTGTCGGCTGCATACAATATAATTTCCTCCAAATCCTGCATCAATTCATCATCGTCAATGATCTGCTCATAAAGTACCTGCAATTTTTCCAGTTGAAGACCAGTCATTTTTTTGGGAAAATGTTCCTGGAGAAACTTTTTATTTTCTTTGAAAGCAATGAGGTTATTGTAATGAAACACTATGTCCCCCAATTGAGGATAAAGCTTGTTTTCGTCAAAATATTTATTCACTTCCTGTAAATAGGCAAGTAGTGTATATTTTTTTAATTCAAAATCAATATACCCTTCTGCAAACCATGTTTCGGATAATTTCTTCATTGTGCCTGGTGAATTTTGTATTTCTAATTTACAACAAAGAAGGGATACTACATAATATGCCCAGTCTTAATAACATTTTCACTTGTTAAAAAAACATCAGCAGGACAAAAAAATGAAATGAAATTAAATTCAGATTTCCCGATCGGCATTAAAATTTTCCAATTCCTTTGCTACAGCAGTAAGAAATGTAGCACCCAGGCTTCCGTCTACAATTCGATGATCATAACTCATAGACAAATACATCATATGCCGAATAGCAATACTGTCGCCTTGTGCTGTTTCAATCACAACGGGCCGTTTTTTTATTGCGCCTACTGCAAGTATGGCCACCTGGGGTTGGTTAATAATAGGAGTTCCCATCAGGCTGGCGAAGGTGCCGACAGTTGTCAATGTAAATGTTCCGCTTTGCGTATCATCCGCTTTCAATTTTCCATTGCGGGCATTGTCGGCCAGGGTATTTACTTGTTTGGAAAGACCTACGAGGTTTAGCTGATCTGCATTCTTTATTACCGGTACAATCAGGTTGCCGGATTGTAAGGCAGTTGCCATACCGATATTGATATCCTTTTTTACAATGATCTTATCGCCATCCAATGAACTATTGATAAGCGGAAATTTCTTTATACATTTTACAATAGCCTCAATAAATAATGGCGTAAAAGTGATCTTTGTGTTTTCTCTTTTTTCAAAATCTTTCTTCACTCTTTCCCTCCATTGCACAAGGTTGGTAACATCAGCTTCGGTAAAACTTGTAACATGGGGACTGGTATGCTTACTGCGAACCATATGATCCGCAATTAATTTTCTCATCCTGTCCATTTCAATGATCTCAACATTTCCGGTATAGGTGGTGATCTGAGAATCCCGGGATACCCGCGGTTGAGAGGATTCACTCCTCAGGGTAACCTGTTGATGTCCGGATGCTTCTGTATCGAACCCTGAATTGTCAGGTTTCTTTCCCTTGTCCGCTTTCCTTGTGCTCACATATTGTAATATATCTTTTTTTGTAACCCTGCCTTCATTGCCCGTTCCCGGAATGTTTTCCAACTCCGTCATGCTAATGCCTTCATTCGCTGCAATGTTCAAAACCAATGGAGAATAAAACCTGTTAGCAATACCGTTTGTATTTTGTTGTTTGTAGCTTGAATCAGCATCAGGAGATTGAATCTCGCTCACTATGGACACTTTTGTGTCTTCCGGCATTGATGCGCCCATTCTTTCGTGTACGGGTGCCGGTGCGGAAGAATAAGAGGAAACATTTTCTCCGGCATCTGTTGTTATCCTCGCAATAACCGCACCTACTGGTACAACGTCATTCACGTTAAACAAAATACTTTCTATTATACCTTCAGCTGTACTGGGTACTTCACTATCCACTTTATCAGTTGCAATATCTAATATAGACTCATCCACTTCCACCTTATCGCCTGGTTGTTTGTTCCACTTCAGGATAGTTGCTTCTGTTATACTTTCGCCAAGTTTTGGCATTATTAAATCAACGGTAGCCATAAATATTTTTTTGTTACGAACAATCGAAATTAAAAAACCTGAATCTTTCGGCTAATACAACTGGCGAATCTTTAGCTACTTCACCCTTTACATTTTTTCTCTATCTCTCCCATGCATGAAGATCCCTTTATTTTAAACCCTGATTCTAAAATGGATTTTTTTACCGGCCAAAGGTAATGATTTGACTATAATCAGGCGATCAACTGTTAGCTAAAATGAATATTCTTAAAAAGTTCAATGCATTCGATGCTGTCATGGCAATATTTCGCTGGCGATCAAACCGGAGGTTGAGCTTCAACGTTTCTATTTTTTGCTTATTACCTACGGCAATCCATACGGTTCCTACAGGTTTTTCATCACTGCCACCATCGGGCCCCATGATACCAGAAGTAGCCAGCACAAAATCGATGTTTAATTTGTTAATGGCACCCCTTGCCATTTCAGTAACCGTTTCCTTACTCACCGCACCTGCTGTGGTCAATGTAGCCGGGTTTACATCCAATAACTTTTCTTTTAACTCATTTGAGTAGCAAACAAAACTTCCTTTATAATAGGCAGAGGAACCGGGAATACTCGTCAACAGGTGGGCGATAAATCCTCCTGTACAACTTTCAGCTGTTCCCATTGTTTTGCCTTTTGCTTTTAAAATTTTTCCTAACACCATTTCCAATCCTTCATCTTCATTGCTTACCAGCCATTCCTTAACCAGTTCCTGCATTTTTTCAAAATAAAGAACCACCTCTTTTTCTACTTCCTCCTTATAATTACCAGTTGACGTCAACCTTAATTTCACCATGCCGTAATTTGGCAAATAGGCCAGTTTAATATTAGCCGGCAATGAAGCTTCAAATTCAAGCAGGCGTTCAGCAATCATCGATTCTCCCTGCCCGGCGGTAAACGCAGTGCGATGCACAATGGCCGGCATAATGAACTCTTTCAATAAGCGGGGAATTACTTCATCGGTAATTAACCCTTTCATTTCATGTGGTACTCCAGGAAGAGAGATAAATACGGATCGCTTATTAGTTTGATCTGCGCTTTTGATACTATTTCGGGTTTCCGTTGGCAGTGGTTCCCCAGACGATTTATTAAACCACATACCCGGTGCCGATCCTCTTGCATTATGCAATACCGTACAAACATCCGGAACTTCTGCTTGTTTAAGATTTCTTTCCAAAATGGGACCAGGCCGGCGATATACTTTTTCAAATAAATACTTTACATGATTCAATACAGTTTCATTAACTACCATTTTTCCTCCAAAATATTTGCATAGCAAGGGTTTTGTAATATCATCAGCAGTAGGTCCCAGTCCGCCTGTAATGATGACGATCTGTGATTGTTGCCCTTCTCCTTCAAGAGCATTCCAGATATCATCCCACACATCACCAACGGCAACCCTGCGGCGAACCCAGATACCGATCTTGTTTAGTTCTTGCGCTATAAAGGCGCTGTTAGTATCAATGGTCTGTCCAATCAAAAGTTCATCGCCAATAGTGATAATAGAAGCATTTATGGTAGAGGGCATAAAAAAATTTGAGGAGCAAATATCAGCTATTCTTTAAAACTGAATTTCTATATCTATAAATTAGGTAGAAGCTGCTTTTGGTTTATTTTGACCCGGTAGAAAGATATACTTTATTTTAAGGTTTCATGGAGAGGTTATATGCTTATGTGTAACGGGTTATTTAACTTCATTTTCCATATTTTAAATCTTTAGGCTTTTAGTTTTGCACTAAATATAGTATGCATGAAGAAATTACTGTTTATTATCGGTTTCCTGTTGCCTGTAACCATTTCCTTTTCGCAGCCGGTAAATCAAAAAGTACAGAATGCTTTTCAGGTTTTTGAAAATGATGCACAATGTAAATACGCTATTAGTTCGCTATATATAATTGAAGCAAAAACCGGGAAAGTTATATTTGACCGGAATTCCCGGGTGGGGCTTGCACCCGCATCCACACAAAAGGTGATTACCAGTGCTAGTGCATTTGAATTGTTGGGTAATGAGTTTCGGTTCAAAACCGGGTTTGGAATTGGAGGAAACGATTTTTCTACTTTTTATATTATACCAGGTGGAGACCCTACATTGGGAAGCCCGAGATGGAATGGAACTAAAGCCAGCGAGGTTATAAAAAGAATAAGGCAGTCGGTTCCGGGAAATAAAAAAGACCTTAGTTCTGTAATTATTAATAACCGGGATTGGGAATCAGTAAATATTCCGGATGGTTGGATATGGCAGGATATCGGGAATTATTACGGGGCCGGTGCCGGAAAATTAAACTGGAGGGAAAATCAATTTGATATTGTATTAAAATCAGGTGACACTAAGGGTGACCCCGTTCAGATTGTAAAAACAGAACCAGAATTAATTAACTATGAAATAATTTCTCAGGTTGTCTCTGCCGGTAAAGGAACCGGGGACAATGCCTATATCTATTTTCCGGTTAATATGGAAGAGGGGATTATAAAAGGAACGATACCAGTTAAGGAAAGCAGCTTTGTTATTTCGGGTTCTTTTCCTTCTTCTTCCGGGCAATTTACCGGTGAACTGCTGAATAACTTTAAAAGTTCAGGTATAATAAATTCCGGGGTTGCATTAGTATTGAATGACCAATTCCAACCTTTAAAAATCAATTCCGGGGATTATAAAATTTTTCATACAGAATTTTCACCCTCTCTTGATTCCATCATCTACTGGTTTCTTAAAAAGAGCATCAATCTTTATGGAGAAGCATTGATAAAAAGATTTGCTGTTGAAAAAAAGGGGATAGGTTCTACTGACAGTGGAGTGGCCGTTATAAAAGAATTTTGGAAACAAAAAGGAATTGATGAAAATGAGTTAAACCTCAGCGACGGCTCAGGGCTTTCTCCTCAAAACCGGGTTACCACACATGCCCAGGTAGAAATTTTAAAGTATGCCCGTAACCGGGATTGGTTCCCTTCCTTTTTGAAGGCTTTGCCAGTATATAATGGAATGACCATGAAAAGCGGTACAATTAAAGATGTAAAAGGATTTTGTGGTTATCATACAGCAAAAAACGGAACGGAATATATCTTTTCTTTTCTTGTTAATAATTATTCTGGCTCTTCCTCCCAGTTGGTCAACAAAATGTACAAAGTGCTGGATACGATACGGCAATAAAAATTAAAAGTGACGAATGGCAATGCTGGCTAAAGCAATTGAAGTATTATTGCTGCCAGTAAATTTTTTCATTATGAAATTGATATTTATTGCCAGCCTTATTTCTGCTATACTTCTTTCCTGTAATGAAAATAAAAATTCAAACACGATGGATGAAAATAAAGAACTGGCAACCCTTTTTGAAAATTATTTTGAAGAACGATTGCAATTATATCCTTTAGAGGCTACTGCGATAGGCGATTTGAGGTACAATGATCAAATGCCAATTGCTTTTACCGATAGTTATCGTCGGAAGCTCAGTGATTTTTTTACCCATTACCTGGATTCTACCAATAAATATAACCGGGATGAGTTGAATGAAAAGGAAAAAATCAGCTATGATGCTTTTATTTATGAAATGAAAATTAATAGGGAAGCTCTTTCATTTAATGATCATTATTTTCCTTTCAATCAATTTTATGCCGTGCCCCTTTCAATGGGTCAGTGGGGAAGCGGATCAGTGAATCAGCCTTTTAAAACAGTAAAAGATTATGATGACTGGGTAAAAAGAGCTTCGGTAATTAGCAGCTGGGCTGATAGTGCCATCATTTATTTTAAAAAAGGAATGGAAGCCGGGTTCGTTTTGCCTGAATCAATAGTACAAAAAATGATTCCGCAACTGAAGGCTTTTTCTACTTCAAAAGTTCAGGAAAGTGTTTTTTATTCGCCCCTTACAAATATGCCAGCCTCTTTTTCAGCATCAGAAAGGGAGCGTCTTATCAGCGATTATGAAGGAATGATCAAAAATATACTGGAACCGGCCTATATAAAATTGGGTAAATTTTTAGAAGGCGAGTATTTAAAAAGCACAAGATCCACATCCGGAGTAGGAGCCTTACCTGGTGGGGATGCCTATTATTCTTTTCGGGTAAAACAGCAAACCACAACAAGCAAAACGCCGGAAGAAATTTATCAAACCGGGTTAAAGGAAGTGGCTCGTATCAGGGCGGTGATGGATAGCGTAAAGAATGCAGTGGGTTTCAAAGGTGATCTCCCTGCATTTTTTGAGTATATGAAAAACGACAAAAAATTTATGCCTTTCAAAACACCGGCAGAAGTACTGACCGCTTTTGGGAATATTCACAATACCATGTTGCCTAACCTGAATAAAATGTTTAACCGCGTTCCCAAAACGCCATTTGAGGTCAGGCAAACCGAGTCATTTCGTGCAGCAAGTGCCAGTGCTGAGTATAACCAGGGTTCAGCTGATGGATCAAGACCAGGTATTTTTTATGTACCTATAATAGATGCCACTACTTTCAATACTACCAGTGGCATGGAATCCTTGTTCCTGCATGAAGCTATTCCGGGCCATCATTACCAGATATCACTACAGCAGGAGGATACAACATTACCGCGGTTCAGGCGGTATGATGGAAACAATGCCTATGTAGAAGGATGGGCCTTGTATTGTGAATCTCTCGGGAAAGAATTAGGCCTGTATACAGATCCTTATCAATACATGGGGGCATTGGGTGATGAGATGCACAGGGCTATCCGGTTGGTAGTAGATGTGGCTATTCACAGTAAAGGCATGACGAGAGAAGAAGCGATTAAATATATGATGGAAAATGAAGCGATAAGTGAGCAGGGTGCCACCGCTGAAATTGAACGGTATATGGTTTTACCCGGGCAGGCTTTAGGCTATAAGATCGGGGCATTAAAAATAAGGGAGCTGCGAAGTAAATATGAAAAACAACTGGGGAATAATTTTAACCTGGCTACCTTTCATGATGAAATACTGAAGGATGGTCCTTTACCCTTGAATGTGCTGGAAACAAAATTGGATGACTGGGCAAAAAAGGTAACACCTAAATAAAATTAATCATGAAAGAACAAAATCAAAAAAATCATGCCCGCTACATTCCCTTGTGGCATTTCATTATTCCATTTTTTATGCTTGTTCTTTTGGTCTTCGGCATTATAAATTTCATGCACGCCGATGCCCATCATCATTATGCAGCTGCCCTTTTATTGCTGATAGCAATATTATTGTTTGGTTTTTATTGGTATACCCGCTGGTTTGCATTGCGGGCCCAGGACAGGGCTATCCGTGCTGAAGAAAATTTTCGTCATTTTTTACTTACGGGTAAACCATTGGATCGCAGGTTGCGCATGGCACAGATCATTGCCCTGCGTTTTGCGGGTGATGAAGAACTTCCCGGCCTTGCAAATCGGGCAGTAGAAGAAAACATGTCTCAGAAGGAAATTAAAATGGCCATTAAAAATTGGCGGCCTGATTTGTACAGGGTATGATCTGTACAACTAATTCGCTTTACTTCTTTTCCACCTATATACAGGCAAGGTCTTAAAAGCCAAACTGACCAAAAAAAGACATATCCATATTTATAAGCCATGGAGCTGCCAGGGCAGCAACCCATATCAGGAATATTAATATTTTACCTGGTATGGAAATATCTTGTATAACATGGCGATGAAGCAAACTTTGAATGGTGGTCATCACTTTTTCTTCTTTGCCACTGAATTCAAAGGGCGGTGATTTGGGAATGTCTTTAAAGGAAGCATGTTCATCAATCAAAATGTTTCTCATTTTCCAGTAATCCTCATCAGGCATCTCTTCATATGATGTATCCGCATTGATACCTTCTTCTTCAATCCGTTTTTCTGTATGGTCTAATTTTTTATCAGGCCTGAGTCTTAGCAGGATCATTACAGGAAATATGAAAAGGACATAAAAATTTAATTTCCATGCAGCCCAGGCCAGCAGGGCCGCAGAAAGAACTATAAATATTTTGCTCAGGAGGGTTTCTTCGTCAAGAAAAACCCGGTTCAGCAGTTGTCCGCCATCGAGAGGATAAACAGGTAATAGGTTGATGAGATTAAGTAAAATGAACAGCACAGCAATTCTTGATAACGAAATATCAAACGGATAAAAACCATCTGCACTACTCTTATCTATAAAGAAAAACAAGATACCCAGCAAAATGCCTGGCAGGGGGCCCGCCAGAATGATAATGGATGATTCAGTTTGAGATACCTCTTTTTTTGTGCCGGAAACATAAGCGCCTAAGAGTGGAATAAAAAAAATGCCCAGTTCTCCATACCTATAATATTTCATTGCCAGAAAGTGACCCATTTCATGTATGATGATAATGGCTGTTATCAATAGCAGCATGATAAAGCTGGGAAAGAAATAATATCCTAAAATCAGGTAAAGAGCAAGACTGGTAATGGAGCGCATCCACACATTTGCGGCTTCAACCTGCTTCCTGTATTTTGGGGGATAGATAATAGCGGATCCTTCTGCATCATAATTCTCATGATATTGATCGCCGGATGATACAGGAAAATTTTCCATTCTAAAAAATTAAATAAAATAGGGTTGTAGTTTCTGCAATAATAATTCTGGCATGGAAGTTCTTTTCATAGTATTTGATTCCATAAAATACAAAATAATTTTACCCGTAGCGAGCAATTCTTTTTTTTCATTTAACACTTCATGGTGAAATTCTATTTTATGGTGAACAGGCAATTCTTTTAAAATCACTTTTATGGTAAGCAGGTCATCATACAGTGCCGGGCGGAGATAGCGGCATTGCACCTCGATCACCGGCATAATGATACCCATTTTTTCCATATCAGCATAGGTAAAACCCAGGTGCCGGATAGATTCAGCCCGGGCCGATTCAAAATAGGGAAAATAATTGCTGTGATATACTACTCCCATTTGATCGGTTTCAGAATAGCGGACTCGCAATTTTGTTTCGGTAGTGAACATTCGGATCTGTTAATGTATAAAAAATTTTCTCCTTCTGCTCCGGTGTGATCGGTGAACCGGCTTTATAGGTTCCCTTTTTTTTAAAGATACAATCCAGCTACTTGCCAATAAATTTATCCAGGCTGACTTTGCCGGGTCCTGTAAATAAAAGAGCCAGGTAGCCAAAAAGAAATAAGGTTGCCAGTTCTCCTTTTCCAAAAAAATCGCCATTATGGATATAAAACAAGGCAACGCTCATACCGATAATTAAGGGGATACATGCCAGCCTTGTAAATAAACCAAGCACGATGAACACAGCACAAAAAAATTCCGCAAAAATTACCAGCGACATGGATGTTGCGTGGCCAATATGGAAGGGATCGGCAAAGGAAGATGATTTAGATGCAAAACTGATCAGTTTACTATACCCGTGCGGTATCATTAATCCACCCAGGGCCAGGCGCAGTAAAAGTGTGGCAAATGAAATTCCGTTGTCAGTGTACTTTATACTGAATAGCTTTTTCATAGCTGTTTATTATTTTTCAAAGTGCAATGATACAGAAAGATTTTAATTGTTTTCATGAATATGAATGCGGGCTAAATGTTAAACAAGATGTAATTAAAGACTTATCCACACCTGTTTGGAATGATGTTTGGCTATAGTTGAAATAATTTGAATATTCGCATCGTTTATCCAATCATCCCGTTTAATCTCATCGGGCAAGGATTAAAGAACACCAGCATGAAGCAATCATTATTTCTCGCAATAGCTACTGTTCTCTGCACTGCTGTGTTTGGACAGCAAACCGCTTATTATTCTGACCCATTTACAAAATTCAAGGAGGCTAAAGATTATTTTCAAAGGGAACAGTATAGCCTTGCATATCCTTTATTAAAAGAGTTAAAGCAATCAATAAGGGAAACAGACAAGGTTAATAACTCTGTTACGGTGCAGGAGATCGATTATTATGTTACTGCCTGTGCATTAAAACAGGATGAGGATAGAGCGGAAGCTCATGCTATTGATTATATAGACCTTGAAAAAAATACAGCAAGAGTTCAGATGATGAACTTTCAATTAGGAGAGTATTATTTCCGGCGCAAAGAATTTAGTAAGGCCATTTCTAATTATGAAGAAGCAAATATTTCAAACCTGAGCAATAGCGATATTGCCGCTATGAAATTTCACCAGGGATATTCTTATTTTACAATGCAGCAGTTTGCAAAGGCGAAACCTTTGTTTAATACGATCCGTTCAATGCGGGACGATCCAAATTACCTGGATGCAAATTATTATTACGGGTTCCTTTCTTTCAGGGATAAGCAATACAATGATGCTTTGCAAAGCTTCAAGATTGTGGAAAATGAAGGCGATTATACAACGGTGGTACCTTATTATATAGCACAGATATATTATATCCAGGGGAAAAAGGAGGAAGCTCTCAAATATGCTGAATCGAAAATTAAGACAGGCAAGTCTCAATATTACGACCTGGAGCTAAAACAAATGATCGGTCATGCCTATTTTGAAAGAAAGGAATTTGACAAAGGTTTGCCTTACCTGGAAGATTATGTGAAGAGATCTCCAAAAGTTCGTCGTGAAGATTTATATGAACTTTCATATGCCTATTACATGAACAACCAACTGCCAAAAGCCATTGAAGGCTTTAAGCAGTTAAGTGGTAAAGAAGATTCTCTGAGTCAGAATGCTATGTACCTTTTAGGCGACGCTTATTTGCGTACCGGGCAAAAAAGCAATGCAAGGAATGCTTTTCTTTTTTGTGCATCCAATAGTAGTGATCGTAAACAGCAGGAAGTTTCAAAATTTCAATATGCCCGTCTTTCGTATGAATTGGATTACCAGGATGAGGCACTAAACAGCCTGCGTACTTTTTTGAGCGACTATCCAAATTCGAATTATGACAGTCAGGCAAAGGATCTGTTAGTTGCTGTATTAACAAATACAAACAACTACCGCGAAGCTTTGTCTTTATTGGATGGTATGAAGAACCTGACTCCTAATGCAAAGAAATTATATCCCCGGATTTTATATGGGCGGGCAACTGAGTTTATAAACGATGGTCAGCTGGCTGCGGCCGACGCCTTGCTAGACAAAGCGTTGAAGGACCCGAATAATGGCAGCGTTTTGCCTTTAATTAATTTCTGGAAAGGAGAGATCGCCTACCGCGAGAACAGGTTAGATGAAGCAATAAAATATTACAATGCTTATGTAAGTGATGGGTCGCCTCAAAGCGGGGAGGCCAATTCTGTAAATGCCAGATATAACCTGGGATATTGTTACATGCGTAAGGAAAACTATCCGGCTGCATTAACTTTTTTTGAACCACTCGGCAAAAATCCGTCATTGAACTCTGATGACCTTACCCAGGATGCTTATTTGCGTACCGCCGATTGCTATTATATGGAAAGGAATTATGGCAAGGCGAAATCGATGTATGAAAACCTAATAAAATTTTCCTGGCCCGATGAGGATTATGCTACTTTTCAAAATGCGATGATTGCGGGAATAAAAAGCTCAAATGATAAGATCAATTTACTGAATACCATGAACAGGAAATTTCCTGCGTCGTCACTTGTTACCGATGCCCATATGGAAATTGCTGTAACCTATATGGCGGATGAAAAATTCAGCGAAGCAATTCCCTATTTGAACAATGTCATAAAAAATAATACGAATGTGAGCTTCAGGCCACAGGCTTATCTTAAATTAGGCACCGCTTATTATAACCTGAATAATAACAACGAAGCATTAAAGCATTATCAGCAGCTGGTAAGCCAGTATCCTAATTCACAAGAGGCAACAGATGCTTTGGAAAATGTAAAAGTGATCTATATAGAAATTGGCAAAACTGACGAATATGCTGCCTTTATGCGCAAGTCAGGGAAACCATTAAGTATGGACGCAGAAGATTCACTGACGTACGCTGCCGCGGAAAATCAAATGGTGAATGGTAATACGTCTGCTGCTTTAAATTCATTGAATGCTTACCTGCAAAAATTTCCGGGAGGGGTATATGCTGTTGATGCTAATTTCTATCGTGGTGAAATTTATAACGGAAAAAAAGATTGGAAAAATGCCTTGAGTGGCTATGAGGTAGTTGCGGCTAATGCCCCAAATACATATGCTGAAAAAGCGATACTGGCCGCAGCACGGATTAATTTTTTTGAGTTGAAGGATTATGGAAAGGCGGAAACATATTATAAGCAGTTAGGCCGCGAAGCCTCCAACCAGGAGAATCATTTAGAAGCCATGCGTGGATTATTGCGTAGCCAGTACCAATTGCAAAAATGGACCGAGGCGGTTGCAAATGCTAAGGACCTGGCAGCAGCCAAAGGCAGTAGTACCGACGACAAAGCATTGGCAAATATGGCCATTGCAAAATCTTATGCTGTCAACAGGCAGTATGATCTGGCAATTGCAAACTTTAAAACAGTAATTCAATTGAACAAGGCTGCCCTGGCAGCTGAAGCCAGGTATGAAATAGCAGATGGCTGGTTCCAGCTAAATAAACTAAATGATGCAGAAAAGGCGGCTTTCGAAGTGATCAATAAATCCGGGTCTTACGACTTCTGGGTTACTAAAGCGTATATTCTTCTGGGCGATGTTTATTTTAAGCAGAAAGATTTTTTTAATGCCAAAGCTACTTTTCAGAGTGTCGTTGACAATACAATTGAACCTACTTTGAAAGGGGAAGCGCAGGCAAAATTGAATAAAGTAATAGAAGAAGAAAGCAAAAGCAGCAAAGTAGGCGGTTAGCCTGTTCACGGATGGCAAGCTCAGTGTTTAAATTGAACTGACAGACATACTATAAATGAGTAAGATGAAAGAATTAATATCCAGAATATTTTTATTTACCTGTGGCATTTTATCCTTTGCCATTTCCTATTCGCAAAAGGATACAACCAAGCCAAAAGCAATTGATATTACTTCTACTTTTAAACCGGCTTTAAAAGATGCCGCCAAAATAAATTTTAATGCTACTCCGCCGTCAGCAGACACTGCCAAGCCAAGGTTGCAATATGAAATTCCTAATCCTAATTTGCTTTTTGCTTATCAACCAGGCACACTAAAACCATTGGCATTGCAGATCGATTCTTCTGCAAAATTTATCAACAGTAATTATATAAAAGTTGGATTCGGGAGTTTGAAAACACCCTATTTACAAACCGGCTTTTCTTTTGGTGATGGAAATACTTCAGGAGGTAATATATATGCTAAGCATGTTTCCTCGCAGGGGAAAAAAGAACTTCAGGATTTTACAAATACCCAGGTAAAATTGAGTGCATTTTATAAAACAGTAAAAAACCTGGAATGGAACGGTAGCCTGGCCATGAAACAAGAAAGAACTTATAAGTATGGTTACCAGCCGGAATCACTTTCTTTTGTTACGGATTCTCTACGGCAGCGATTTCAGACGTTGTCAGCACGGGTTGGATTGCATAATATTAATAAAAGTGAATTTGGTTTAAATTATTCTCCGGAAATCAGGATAGATGTATTTACAGACCACTTGAAAAATAATGAAAGCAATACGGTAGTAAACCTGCCGTTGGAAAAAAATATAGGGCAGGATTTTACCGTTAACCTGGGAGTTACATTCGATCTTACAAGACTTTCATTAGAAAGCAAGTCTGCTATTAATAATACATCCTGGTATATTTCTCCGGCAGTCTTGTATAAAAGTCCGTCATTAAGATTGCAGGCGGGCATTCGACCTTCCTGGGATAATGGTACGTTCAAAATGTTTCCTAACCTCCTGGCAGAGGTGGGAACTTATGATCAGCGGTTTACATTTCAGGCCGGATGGACAGGTTATATTCGTAAAACAACTTATCAATATCTTGCCGCACAAAATCCCTGGCTCTGGGCGCCCTCTGCCTTGCTAAATACCTGGGTGGAGGAACGTTTTGCAGGATTTAAAGGTTCTGTTGGGGATCATTTTACTTATAGTGCCAAAGTGGCTTTTAATAAATTAAATAATCAGCCATTATTTATAAATGATACTTCGCAGGCAGGCGATGGAAAATCATTCCAGGTGGTGAATGCCAAGAAACTAAATGTTGTAAACCTGGGAGGAGAACTTGGATACAATGTTGGAGAAAAATTCTCCCTGATTACCAGTTTGAGTTTTAACCAGTATACCGGTTTATTGGATCAAAAGAAGGCCTGGGGATTGATTCCGCTGGAGTTCAACACGGCCTTGCGCCTGCAGGTAATAAAAGACCTTTGGTTAAAAGGAGACCTGTTTGCCTGGAATGGGTCACGGTATTTGAAAAAGGGAGGTGATGATGGAAAGCTGAAAGGAGCTATGGACCTGAATGCAGGGCTTGAATTTAAGATCAAAAAGAATATAAGTCTGTGGACCCAGTTCAATAATATTTTTAATAAAGAATACCAGCGTTGGAATCAATATCCGGTTTATGGCTTTAATTTCGTCGGCGGAATCATATTTACCTTCGATCAAATGAATTAAAGATGTACGGAGAATTGTATCAATATTTTATTCTGCATAAGCAACTCAATATTCCAGGTATCGGTACTTTCTTGTTGGAAAGAAAGCCGGCCAGTATAGATTTTATAAATAAAATTGCTGACCCTCCATTTTATACCATTGCTTTACATTATGGCAATGCTGATTCATCCAAAAATATTTTTTCCTGGTTAGCCACTACACTTAATATATCAGAACGGGAGGCATTAAACAGGTTCAATGACTTTGCACTGGATTTAAAGAATAAAGTTCTTTCCGGCGACAAACTGCAGTGGAGTGGTATAGGAACTTTAAGTAAAGGGATGGCCGGAGAAATTCGATTTGAAGCTTCATTAAAGGATATGAAGGCTGGTACGTCTGTACCTGCAATAAAAGTGATGCGGGAAAATGCAGAGCATAAAGTAAGAGTAGGCGAGGAACAAAAGACGTCTGCACAAATGATGGAATGGCTGGCACCAACTGACCAAAAAAAATCAAACTGGTGGGGCTTTGCTTTAATAATTGGTTTGCTTGCTTTTATTTTTATAGCCATATATTTTTCCTATAGAGGATTAAATAGTTCATCTGCCGCAAACCAACAGAAGCTGACTCCAAACAAAGAAAACCCGACTTACAAAAATCCCCGGTAATAATATGGGTGAAATCAATTTCTTAATTTCCCTCATTTTGCATCTCCGATAATCATATGAACGAAAGGATTCACTATACCCATTGCCCGGTTTGCCATTCAACCGAAATAATAAGCGTATTGCAGGTTAAGGACTATTCCGTAAGCGGTGAGTTATTTGAAGTTGTAGAATGCAAAAGTTGTACGCTCCGGTTTACGCAGGATGTACCTGGAGTTGAAGCAATAACCCCCTATTACAAATCAGAGAATTATATTTCACATACCAACACTTCTTCCGGGGTAATCAATAAATTGTACCATTTTGTTAGAAATAAAACACTTCAAGCAAAAAGAAAACTCATAGAAAGAGAAACAGGATTGCAGCAAGGAATATTGCTGGATGCAGGAAGCGGCATCGGCTCTTTTGTAAATGAAATGAATTTGCATGGGTGGGCTACTACGGGTCTGGAGCCTGATGGAGACGCAAGGAAAGTGGCAGCTGACATTTATAATATTATTCTGGAAGACAGTTCTGCGTTTCATGAATTACCCGCTGCGCAATATGATGCCATCACTTTGTGGCACGTTTTGGAACATGTTCATGACCTGCAGGATTACATACAGCAGTTAAAAAAATTATTGAAAGAAAAAGGAAAGTTATTTATTGCTGTTCCCAATTATACTGCCTATGAAGCAAAAAAATATAATAATTATTGGGCTGCATATGATGTACCCAGGCATTTATATCATTTTTCCCCCAAGGCCATGCAAGTCCTTTTAGAAAGAAACGGAATGAAGTTATTAAAATATAAGCGCATGCCCTACGATAGTTTTTATATTTCCCTCCTGAGCAGTAAATATAAAAATGGTAAAACAAATTGGGCTTCGGCCTTTGTTAATGGATTATTTTCTAATCTGAAAGCGCTTGGTGAAAAAAAGAAAAGTAGTTCTATTATTTACGTAATAGAAAAATAAAATTATTTGCTTAGTACTATTTCGTAAAGCTCAGGCCATTTTTTGCCCGTGATATATATTTTTTTAGAAACAGAGTCATAAGCAATACCATTGGGCACATCTGCAAACGGATCTTTTGCTTTCACCCTGTTCCAAACATCAGTAAGATCCACTTTCCCAACAATAACCCCGCTTCCGGGGTCGATTTTTAGAATATAGGGAGCCTGCCACTGATTGGCAAATATATATCCATCAATATATTCCAATTCGTTTAGATTGTAAGAAAGATTTCCTCCTTCTGTAATAGATTGGGTTCTTAATAATTGAAATGTAGAAGGTTGATAATAGTAGAGGTTGCTGGTTCCATCACTAACTATCAATTCCTTGCCATCTGTTGTTATTCCCCAGCCCTGCGTGTCGATTGTAAATTCCTTTACTTTTTTAAAATTTGAAACTGTATAAGCAAAGACCGTTTTTTCCTGCCAGGTAAGTTGATAAATTGTATCTCTTAAAATGGTGATGCCCTCACCGAAATATTTTGGATCCAGGGCAAGTTCTTTTTGAATTTTCCCATTAGAAAGGTCTACTTGTAGTAAATGAGACCGGCCATATTCCCCAGTTCCTTCATATATCTTCCCGTTGTAGAGGATTAACCCTTGCGTAAATGAGGAGGTATCATGAGGAAAGGTTTTTACAATGGAATAACTTACATTTTTTACAGGGGATGAGGAAGTGCCATCGTTTCCAGAATACCCCCGGCTGTCATTATTATTACATGAAGCAAAAAAAATAATCAGGAAAATGGGGTACAAAATTTTATTCATTTCGATTTTAAAAGTGTTTTTTTGTTTATAACTGCAAAAATAGGCGTGGTATCTATATATTAATGTTAAACGTGTACCATGTTATTTTACTATATAGGGAAATTACTATAAGAATTTGATTGCTATTTAATTAAAAAGACTCTATATTTGAATTTCATATTCAATCCGACAATCTCCGGTATCCTCCCTTTGAATTCATATCCCCCGAACACCATCCATTTCTGAATCTTATTGTTTTATTTCCAATTCTCATGAAAGCTCCTGGCGAGTATCTATTGCCATGTTAGTCTAACTACCCGATTTACATAGCTATGAGGATTATTATCTTTACCCTTCTTATTTCTATCACTTTTACGCTGTCTGCACAACGTGTTTGTTCCTCATATGATTACAGAGAAAATCAACTAAGCAATAACCTGTCTTTAGAGAATAGCCTTAATGCAATAGAAAATTTTGTTCAGGGGAAAACAAATTCCAGGGCAATGAATGTTGCCGGCAAGCCGCATACTGGTTCAATAATAAAAATTCCTGTGGTTGTTCATATATTATATAACAAGGCGCATGAAAATATAAGTGATGAAAGAATTTACAACCAAATAAAGGTACTTAACGAGAGATTTCGCCGGCTTCATGCAGATACAGTCAATACTCCCCAATGGTATAAGTCAATTGCAGCGGATTGCGGAATAGAATTTCAGCTGGCAACTTCAGATCCACAGCAAAGAGGAACAAAGGGTATTACACGAAAATATACCCCTGTTTCACAATGGAATACCGATGATAAGGTAAAGTTTTCATCAAGTGCCGGCAGCGATGCCTGGGATCCCGAAAGCTACCTGAATATCTGGGTTTGTAACCTGGGAGGTATAGCTGGTTATTCAGGATTTCCGGGTGGACCACCTGAAAATGATGGAATTGTGATAGCCTATAGCGTCTTTGGAGAAAATACAAGGGGTGGGTATCAAATGGGAAAAACAGCTGTTCATGAAGTGGGTCATTGGTTAGGATTAAGGCATATTTGGGGCGATAGTTATTGTGGTGACGATTGGGTAAGTGATACTCCAAAACAGGCAAATTTTACTTCCGGATGTCCGTCGGGGATACGTTCCTCCTGCAATAATGGGCCGAATGGTGATATGTATATGAATTATATGGATCTGACTCAGGATGCATGCACTAATCTTTTTACTGAAGGACAAAAGGAAAGAATGCGGATATTCTTTGAAGTAGGAGGTGCGAGGCGATCTTTACTTTCTTCCAAAGGATTACTTCCTCCACTTACCGGGGATGTACCCCCCACGGATGGGCTACCGGAATGGAACCAACCGAAATTGTTTCCCAACCCGGCTGTCAATGAAATTACTCTCGACTTGTCGTATGATTACCGGTGGATAGGAAATATAATCACCATCACTAATGCACAGGGACAATTTTTTATGCAGGTAAGCATCAATACTAAAACAGTTAAAATTAACCTTGACAAGCTTTCTTCCGGAATTTATTTCCTGGTTGCAAAAAGACAAGATGGAGCTTCAATAAATCATAAGTTCATTAAGTTGTAGGAATCCGCAGCTGAAAAGGTACAAGAGGGACGTTGCAAAACGTCCTTTTTTTATTGATTAATTTAAAGAAACTGTTCTAGTAATTGAATTCGCTTTTCTATGGGAGGGTGTGTGGCAAATATATTATCCCATGATGCGGATTTATGAACAGAAGGCTTAGGATTATCTATAAACAACTGAGCTACATCCCTGCTTTCTACAGCTTCTATCATAGGGTCTTCAGAAATTTTCCGCAATGCTGAGGCAAGCGCATAAGGCTTTTTTGTTATTTCCGAAGCACCAGCATCCGCCAGGTATTCTCTCTTCCTGCTGATGCCAAACCGAAGAAGCAAAGAAATCAAATAGGCAATGGCCGTTATTACAATAACAATTAAAATAATAGCACCGCTACTTTTGCCGTCCCTGTCTTTTTTACCACCTCCGGCAAACCGAATTCCTCTAAATGCCATTTCTGCTATGAAGGAAAAAATACCCACGAATATGATTGAAATAATTAGCAAACGGACGTCGCGGTTACGGATATGTGTTAGTTCGTGAGCCAGTACTCCTTCTAATTCATCATCATTGAGTTTATTGATGATACCTCGGGATAATGAAATTGAAAAGGAATTGTCATTGATTCCGCTAGCGAATGCATTGAGGGAGTCATCGTCAATAATATTAAGCCTGGGCATTTTCATTCCCTGGGAAATACAAATATTCTCGAGCAGGTTATAAACTCTTTTGTTATCTTTTCTTTCCAGCGATTTCGCACCCGTAGATAACTTAATAAACATATTATGACCAGCCCAAGCAATAAGAAACCAAATACCTACTCCTGCTATTACAAAAGGAAAAATCTGAAAAAGATCACGGTTGGTTTGAACAATATCCTGTTCGCCTGTAAAAAATACTATGGCGTAACAAAGGGCAAGTAATAGGATAGGAAACGTAATAAGCAACAAAACAGAATTAAAATTATTTTTCCTTATCTGGCTTGTTAATCCAATGTATGGCATAGCAAGAATTCTCTATAGCGGATTTAGAATTGAATTTTTGGTGGCTCTTCCATTTGTTTGCGATGCTCTGTACCCAGGTCAAAGAAAACTTCCCTTTTAAAACCAAAATTTCTTGCGATCAAGTTACCGGGAAATGATTCAACAGCGTTGTTGTATTCAGTAGTAGCTCCATTAAAGAAACGGCGGGAGGCGGCTAATTTATTTTCTATATCACTAAGTTCCTCCTGCAATTGCAGAAAATTTTGATTAGCTTTCAAATCAGGGTAAGCTTCTACCTGAACCTTGAGGCCCTGCAATGCTGAAGTTAGTTGTTGCTCAGCTTTAATCTTTTCATCAATAGAACCAGCCGCCATGGCAGCCGTTCTCGCTTCTGTAACTTTTAATAATAGCTCTTTTTCATGTGACGCATAACCTTTAACAGTTTCCACCAACTGTGGCACCAGGTCATGACGCTGCCGCAGCTGCACATCTATATCTGCAAATGCATTTTGTCTTCTGTTCCGAAGTCTTACCAATCTGTTATAAAGACTCATGATCCAAAAAGCAATCATAAGTATGATAGCAAAAAGTATGAGTACTGCCATGGCGAAATCGTTTAATATTTACTGAAATTAAATAAAAAAAACCGGGAGCAAGTTTATAGTTCCCGGTTTGAGAAAGTGTAATAATTTTTATTAAAATATTTTTCCAAAAAACTCTTTCATATCATTCCAGGATGCACTGTCGGCAGTTGCATCATATTTAATCGGGATCTTAAATTTTTCGCCCATGGCCGTTGCATTTGGATTGGTAAAGGCATGCACAGCCCCGTCATAGGCTTTAAATGTATATTTTGCTCCGGCCGAATCCATTTGTTGCTTAAACATATCCACTTCTTTTTGTGGCACAAAAGGATCAGCAGCACCATGACAAACTAAAATATCAGCCTTCAATTTATTTTTGTCTAGTGGAACGCCCATCAGGTTGCCATGAAAACTTACTACACCTTTGAGATCTTCACCCAATCTGGCCAGGTTGAGAACCTGAGCACCGCCGAAGCAATAACCAATTGCAGCAATTTTAGCAGGATCTGTTTGGGCGTAAGATTTTATTTTTTCCAGTGCCGCATCAAACCTGGCTTTGGTCATTTGCGGATTACTATAGAAAGGTGTGGCATACTTGCCTGCGGAGTCAGGGTTGTCAGCTGTCTTTCCATTGCCGTACATATCTACGGCCATTGCTATGTAGCCTAATCCGGCAAGTTGCCGTGCCCGGCTTTTTGCATAATCATTCAAACCCCACCATTCATGAATTACCAGCACTGCGGGCCTGGCTCCCTCTTTGTTTTCATCATACACAATAAAGCCATCCATAGTCACTCCATCACCTGAGTAGGTGACATTTTCTTCTGCGAATTTTGATGTTTTCATTTCAGATTCAGCTTTTTTTTCTTCATTATTACAAGAAAATAAAAAAATAGCTAAAGCAAATAGGCCAGGATAAACAAGGAGCTGCAGTTTCATTTTAATTTATTTATCGGAGGCACAAAGTTGCACAAAAGTTTATCGGAATGCAAAAATAAAATTAAAGGTGCCAGGCAGCATTGCTAAGAATTATTCTTCTTTGATTTGTAAAAAAAACATTTTTAGATAAATGAAAAGGTTAAGTGAAAATGTTACGGCCGGCTGTATGTTATTCTTCATTTCCTTTATCTTGTATGCCTAACCAGATTTATTATGATGAATAAATATTTTCTATTATTTTATACTTTGGGTACAATTACCGCTTTTGCACAAACTAGTACCAGAATGGATTTCGAGCAATATAATCCTCCCTCTACTTTGGTGGTACCTGAGCACAAAGTAATAAAGGCGAAGTTTCCTTTTATCGATGTACATAATCACCAGTTTAGAATGCCTGATATGGACCTGGTTTCTTTGATAAAAGAAATGGACAAACTAAATATGAAAGTGATGGTCAACTTAAGCGGGCAGAGCGGTGAGTCAATAAAAAAATCAGCTGCCAACATCCGTGAACATTTTCCTAAGCGTTTTATTGTATTTGCCAATGTAGATTTTAAAGGAGTGGGAGAAAAAGGTTGGGGCGAAAAAGCTGCAATGCAACTGGAGGAGGATGTAAGAAACGGAGCAAATGGGTTAAAAATTTATAAAAGCCTTGGTTTTTCTGTTATGGATATAAATGGTAAAAGGGTATCTGTTGATGATCCCCGTTTGGACCCGGTATGGAAAAAGGCAGGAAATTTGAAAATACCTGTATTAATACATACGGCAGATCCCAAATCCTTCTGGGAGCCTATGGATGAAAATAATGAAAGGTGGTTAGAATTAGCTACTCATCCTAACCGGAAAAAAGATGATACCCACCCTGCATCCTGGGAAACGCTGATGGATGAACAACATCGTCTTTTTATAAAACATTCGAATACAACTTTCATTGCGGCCCATTTTGGTTGGTACCCGAATGATTTGGAAAAATTGGGCAGGCTAATGGACGAGATGCCCAACATAGTTGTTGAATTTGGTGCTGTTATTGCCGAATTGGGGAGACAACCCCGGACCGCCAAACAATTTTTTACGAAATACCAGGACAGGATATTATTTGGCAAAGACAGTTGGGTGCCTGAAGAATACGCTACCTATTTTCGGGTGCTGGAGACCGAAGATGAATACTTTCCTTATCATAAAAAGTATCATGCTTTCTGGGCCATGTATGGTATGGGATTGCCTGATGGAATTTTGAAAAAGATATATTACAAAAACGCAATTCGGATTATTCCAAATATTGATAAATCATCTTTTCCGGATTAATGCAATACGACGCCATGATTTTTAAAAGTATAAAATTGATTCTTTAATCTCTGTTTAGTTTTAATAACGGCCTACAAGAATTTTATTGAAAAACGCATTCATCTCTTTCCCTTACATTTGCAACCATGACAACAGAAAAATTACAGGATCTGCGGTCCCGCTTGGTCGGGATAAGGAGGTTTCTTTGACGTCGAAAACCGACGATATAAAATTGAAGAAGATAAACAGCTTTCACTAAGCCCCGGCTTTTGGGACGATAACAAGCGGGCGACTGAAATTCTCAAAAACGCTAAGGTTAACGAGTATTGGGTTAAACTTTATGAGTCGACGGAAACAGCCGTAGAGGATTTTGCCGTATTGCTTGAATTTTGGAAATCTGGGGATGCTACAGAAGAAGAAACGAAGGAAGCCTTTCAAAAAGCTTTTGACCTCGTTGAGGAAGCGGAATTCAAGGGAACTCTTAACGAGCCTGAAGATGAACTTCCTGCTGTTTTACAAATTAATTCAGGCGCAGGGGGCACAGAAAGCCAGGATTGGGCTGAAATGCTTGCACGTATGTACAGAATGTATGGGGAGAAGCAAGGTTGGTCAGTAACTGAATTAGACTGGCAGTGGGGCGATGGAGCGGGGATCAAAACAGCAACATTACAATTCGACGGTCCTTTTGCATATGGTTTTCTGAAAGCAGAGAGTGGAGTACATCGCCTGGTTCGAATTTCACCGTTCGACAGCAATGCAAGAAGACACACTTCATTTTGCTCCGTATTTACGTATCCTCTTGTAGACGATTCTATTCAAATAGAAATAAAACCGGCGGATGTAAAAATGGAAACATCAAGAAGTGGTGGCGCCGGTGGTCAGAATGTAAATAAAGTTGAAACAAAAGTTCAGTTAACACATATCCCAACCGGCATTGTAGTTATTTGTCAGCAGGACAGATCGCAGCTTGGTAACAGGGAACGAGCAATGGAAATGCTAAGAAGCAGGTTATACGAACTGGAACTGCGAAAGCGTAACGAATTGAAGGATGTCGTCAACAGCAATAAGAAAAAAATAGAGTGGGGAAGCCAGATCCGGTCTTACGTATTTCATCCTTATAAAATGATCAAGGATCACAGAACCGATTATGAAGTAGGAAATATTCAACCGGTGATGGATGGAGACCTGGATGGCTTCATTAAGGCATACCTTATGAGCGAAAAAGAAAGTAGTTAACAATTTCTTTCCTGATACATATTGAATTCTTTTCTCAGAAAAAGGCATCGTCTGAAATTTTTCGGTAACTTAATAGGAACCAAAACTATCTTCAATGAAACAGTCTATCTACAGGCTGATCATGATTAGCCTTTTTATAAATTTTTCTAACCTTCTTTTATCACAAACAGTCAGCACTCAAAAATCTGTTTTTTCACCAGGTGAAAAAATAATTGTGAATTATTCTGGTTTTCCCAATAATGCACAAGACTGGATAGGCGTAGTGCCTGTTGCTTATAGAGATGAACAACTAGGCGAGTGGTTCTATACGAATGGAGCCCAAAGTGGCACTATGACGTTTAATGCTTTAACTGATGGAGAGTATGAAGTACGTGGTTATTTCAATAATCAGTATGTAGTTAAAGCCCGCCAAAGGTTTCGTGTAGGCAATGTGCTGAATACAATAGTAAAAACACAAAAAGATGTCTATGCACCAAACGAAGGCATTGTAATTAATTATTCAGGATTTCCAGGTAATACAAATGACTGGATAAATGTAGTACCTGCATCTTATAAAGACGAGCAACTTGCTCAATGGTTCTTAACCGATGGAAACCAAAGCGGCAACATGAACTTCACTGGTTTGCCTGTAGGTAATTATGAAGTAAGAGCATATTTCAATAATGAATATAAAGTAAGAGCAAGATACCCGTTTGTTGTGAGTTCAAAACCAGTTGCCGGTGCTTGTCAAAAACATTGCCGGAGCGAGTTAAGTGTGTTCTATGCCGGAATGGGTGGTTTGGGTTCTGCCTGGGCCAGAACCGCTAATGAACCAACGGTAATGACAGCAGAGGCCGTTTTGGCTATTCAGGGTGTGTTGGGTAATGCCCGGGATGCTCTTAATGTAATGAGAATGTGCATCCGGTTTGATATAACTAAGTTAAATACTTTGATATCCCGGATGCCTTCATTAACTAATGTGCAGGCAGAATCTGAAATTCAGGCATTGATCAGGGAATTGCAAACCATCATTGCTCAGTCTACCGCCACTTGCGACCGGGGTGCCACATTATCCTCTCTCTTTGTTACAGGAGTGCATGTAGGAGCAGCACAAGGCCATGCATCGGGCCGTCAGTGTCAACCAGCTCCTATGCCTATGGCATTTCAAACAGTTATAAGAAATCATCTGAATACCGCAAGAGATGCATTCGCTGCCTTCCTGGGATGTGTGCCAGGTTTTTCTTTAAGCCAGTTTGATTCAGTTCCGCTGGGAAGCATGAATTCAATTGAAGCGCATACTCATATAGTGGGTTTGCATACTAATATATTGTGGAATATTTCTCTTTCGGATTGTTGTTGTTGTTGCAGGTGACAACGTTTTTTTCAGGAATAAAATAAACAATAAAATCGTTTTTTCATTTTATAATTAAAAGCGATTTTTATAGTTGTTGGGTAACAGTTGCTCATAATTTTCTTTACCCATTGCAGTACTGATATTTCAATATGAATTATATCATACTCTGCAAGGTTAAAAGCATCCCTGATTTTGTATTAAAGGAAAGTATAAGAATAATTATAGAGAAGAGTTTATGAGGCTGCCTCATTTCAAGGGATTATAATTGTTTCGGTATATTTATTTTTTTTCGTCCGCACAATCAAAATAATTTATTTGAATTCTTAAACTGTATATTATGAATTTTGGTTCTTTTTCCTATCCGATGCCCCTAAATGAACCTGTATTTAACTATGCTCCGGGTACTGTAGAAAGAGAGCAGTTAAAGGCAACTTTAATAGAATTAAAAAGCAAGCAAATTGATGTTCCCATGTATATCGGCGGCAAAGAAATAAGAACAAAAAAGAAAGTTGCCATGCATCCGCCTCATGAAATAAAACACGTTTTGGGTTATTTTCATGCAGGTGATGAAAAACATGTTCAACTCGCCATTAATGCTGCATTAGAAGCCCGGGAAAGTTGGTCAAACATGAGTTGGGAAAACAGAGCGGCCATCTTTTTAAAAGCAGCTGATCTTCTGGCAACGAAATACCGAAGCTATATTAACGGTACTACCATGTTAGGCCAGAGTAAAAACGCTTACCAGGCAGAGATAGATTCAGCTTGTGAATTGATTGACTTTCTGCGATTCAATGTTCATTTTTTAAGCGTGATCTATAATCAGCAACCAATTAGTAGCCCGGGTATGCACAATCGCATGGAGTACCGGCCCCTGGAAGGGTTTGTGCTGGCCATTACACCCTTTAATTTTACAGCTATTGGAGGAAACCTTCCCACCTCCGCTGCCATGTGTGGTAATGTGGTAGTATGGAAACCGGCTAATACCCAGGTGTATTCGGCTCAAATGACTATGAGAATTTTAAAAGAAGCCGGCTTGCCTGACGGAGTTATTAATCTTATATACGTAGACGGGCCCACGCTGGGCAATGTATGTTTTAATCATAAAGATTTTGCAGGTGTACATTTTACGGGATCTACCGGTGTGTTTAATACCATGTGGGAAACCATCGGAAGGAATATGGGTATGTACAGGTCTTATCCCCGTATTGTTGGGGAAACAGGAGGTAAGGACTTTGTTATTGCTCATAAGAGCGCAGATCCGGATGTAGTAGCTACCGCTCTGCTTAGGGGTGCTTTTGAATTTCAGGGGCAGAAGTGTTCCGCCGCTTCGAGAGCCTACATACCAGCTAACCTGGCAGAGAAAATTAAGAAGAAATTGATTGCCGGAGTAAAGAGTTTTAAAATGGGAACTGTAGAAAATTTTTCCAATTTTATCAACGCCGTAATAGACGAAAAAAGTTTTGATAAGATCAAATCTTATATTGATAATGCGAGAAAAGATGCAAAGGCGGAAATTTGGGCTGGTGGCAAATGTGATAAAAAAGAAGGTTATTTTATCCAGCCCACTATAATAGAAGCAAAGGTTCCTAAGTATGTTTCCATGTGTGAAGAGATTTTCGGACCCGTATTGACTGTATACGTTTACCCGGCAAATGGTTTCGAAAAAGCATTGGATCTGGTAGATACCACATCACCCTATGCATTAACCGGGGCAGTAATTGCCCAGGATCGGCAAGCAGTTGAAATGGCGGTAAGAAAACTCAGGAATGCTGCTGGTAATTTTTATATAAATGATAAACCGACAGGAGCTGTCGTTGGCCAGCAACCTTTTGGTGGAGCAAGAGGAAGTGGAACCAATGATAAGGCTGGAAGCATTCTTAACTTATATCGCTGGCTAAGTGCAAGAACAATTAAAGAAACTTTTAATCCTCCAACCGATTACCATTATCCATTTATGACTGGAGAATAATACTCAAAATTGAAAAATAAAACCCATCGAGTTTAATAGCGATGGGTTTTTATTTATAAGAGGCTTTAGTGCAAATAATCAATTCCATATAAAACACTCCCTTTATTTATCTTGATTTTCATTTAAGCAAAATTTTTTTTCTACCAATTGCTACTCTTGGTTTTCGAATCCAACTTCTGCTTTTCATCTTCTCGCTTTTTCTGGCATGATTTTTTAAAAAGAGGTATATGTGCCTGATAATGTAGAATTTTTATTACCAAAAAAGTATGTATGAAAAAGTTTTTGTGTTTCGTAACTGTATCTTTAGTCGTTTTATCTCTTTCCGCTCAGGAAACACATTTTGGCCTAAAGGCGGGGGTAAATATTGCCAGTCTCAACGTTTCTTCCGGCAGTGATTACAATAGTAAGATAGGTTTGCATGCAGGTGGATTAGCTCATATTCATCTTAATAAAACTTGGGCATTGCAACCTGAAGTGGTATTTTCAATGCAGGGAGGTAAATCAGACGATACAAAATTGAATCTTAATTATATAAACATTCCACTATTGGTTCAATATATGACCGAGAGTGGTTTCCGATTAGAAACCGGGCCACAACTTGGACTGTTATTAACTGCCAAAACCAAAGTGGGTGATGTAGAAATTAATAGAAAAGGAAATTTTAATTCAACAGATTTTTCTTGGGCTTTTGGGGCAGGTTATCTTTTCCCTGAAGGGTTTGGCCTTGATGCCCGATATAATTTAGGTATCAGCGATATTTGGGATGCAGGTAGTACAAAAATAAAAAATAGTGTTTTTCAGTTTGGCGTTTTTTACCAGTTTATGCATCAAAAAAGTGGACACCATAAAAGGTAAATGAAAGTAATCTCTTTTTCAAAGCCCTTTTCGAAGGGCTTTCCTATTTTTACAGAAATTATATTTCTTGAAATCAATTCTTACTGAACAACATCTCAATATTACAATCAGAAGGCTGGCACACCAGATACTTGAAAATAATAATGACCTTGTTAACACGGTGCTGATTGGCCTGCAGCCCAGGGGTATTTATCTTTCAAACAGGGTAGTTGAAGAAATAAAAAAAGAATTTCCCGGTGTAATTGTTCTTTATGGAAGATTGGATATCACTTTTTACCGCGATGATATCCGTAAGGAATTGCATATAGCCAATCAAACGGATATTCCTTTTTCTATTGAAGGTAAAAAAGTCGTGCTGATCGATGATGTACTTTACACAGGTCGCACCATCAGGGCCGCCCTGGATGCGTTGCTGGATTTTGGTCGCCCTGAAAAGGTTGAGTTATGTGTATTGATTGACCGCCGCTTCAGCAGGCAATTACCTATACAACCGGATTATGTGGGCAAAGCCATTGATTCCATTATTTCACAAAAGGTAAAGGTATTATGGAAAGACAAGGATGGTAAAGATGAGGTGATTATCCTGGATGAGGAATGAATGTGCTAAAGTCTGCATCAAGGGTTTTATTTATCCTGTTTTACTTTCTGAATTCGTCCTTCAGACTTCAACCTAATTCCCCTAATTTCGCTTTTTAATGCAACTATCTACTCGACATTTATTGGGCATTAAAGACCTTACGTCTTCTGACATTTCCCTTATTTTACAAACTGCCGAACAGTTTAAAGAAGTTTTACAACGACAAGTAAAAAAGGTTCCTTCATTGCGGGATATTGTGATCGTTAATCTTTTTTTTGAAAATAGCACCCGAACCCGGATATCTTTTGAACTGGCGGAAAAACGATTGTCGGCAGATACCATCAGTTTCTCGGCTACATCCTCATCTGTTTCCAAAGGAGAAACGTTACTGGATACGGTAAATAATATTCTGTCAATGAAAGTAGATATGGTGGTTATGAGGCATAGTGCCAGTGGAGCTCCGCATTTCCTTGCCAGTCATATTCCGGCATCTATTATCAATGCCGGAGACGGAATTAATGAACATCCCACACAGGGATTGTTAGATGCTTTATCAATAAAAGAAAAATTAGGAAAACTGGAGGGAATAAAAGTGGCCATCATTGGTGATATCATGCACAGCCGGGTGGCGCAAAGTAATATTTATCTTTTAAAGAAAATGGGAGCGGAGGTTACTGTGTGCGGTCCGCCCACTCTTATTCCTAAATATATAGCAGAGGCCTTACATGTAAATGTTAGTTATAATCTGAAAGAAACTTTGGAATGGTGCGATGTCGCAAATGTATTACGTATTCAATTGGAAAGACAAAGCCAGGTGTTATTTTCCTCCCTCCGGGAGTATAACCTGGCATATGGGGTAAGCCGGAAAATGCTTGACAGCTTACACAAAGAAATTGTAATTATGCACCCGGGACCTATCAACCGGGGAGTTGAATTGGATAGTGACGTTGCCGACAGTAAACAATCTATTATTTTACAGCAAGTAGAAAATGGGGTAGCAGTGAGAATGGCTGTCCTCTACCTGTTGTCGAACCGCAGCAATTAAAATAATATACTTGGCGGGATTTGCGAGGTACCCGGTCAATTGGTTAGCAATTGTATCTTGCATCACCAACTAACTTTTCATTATGGCTGTAATCTGTCTTTTTCCCGGCACTTTTGACCCCTTAACTTTAGGTCATGTAGATATTATAAACCGGGCTATTCCTTTGTTTGATACAATTGTTGTAGCCATAGGATCTAATGTTGCTAAAGCTCCCATGTATTCAGCGCAGCAAAGAGTAGAGTGGATTAAAGAAATATATAAAGACGAGCCAAAAGTAAAGGGAGCTCATTATGAAGGCCTGACGGTTGATTATTGTAAAAAGATTGGTGCCAGGTTTATTTTGCGCGGTATCCGGTACGTCAGCGATTTTGAATATGAAAAAGCAATAGCTGATGCCAACCGTACATTGGATAACACAATTGAAACTATTTTCCTTACCGGGGAACCTAAATACACTTCTGTTGCTTCTACCATTGTTCGTGACATTATTCGCAATGGAGGGAATGCAAGTCTTTTTTTACCTGAGGTAGTGGCCAGAACCGTAATGAAAAAGTAGGACCGGCTGTTTTGCAGTACCTGAATTGAAAAGAAACAAACCAGAACGCCAAAGATGACAATAATAAGTTTGGATACCGCGTAGAAAATATTCAGGAAAAGAAATGTTATTTAATCTATATTGAAAGGAAACATTTCCAGGGAACAGGTTGATTTAACACTTCCGGATCCCGGGAAAAAATAAATATTTTTATTATGATACCTATCTGGTTTAAGAAAGACTTAGCACTTGATGAACTTCCGTCGCATGAAAAAGATACAATGGGTGCTCATGTGGGCATTGAATGGGTAGAATTAGGCAATGATTTTTTAAAAGGCCGGATGCCGGTAGATCATCGTACAAGGCAGCCCTATGGCCTGTTACACGGTGGAGCATCCTGTGTGCTGGCAGAAACGATTGGCAGCATAGCATCAGCAATGGTGGTGGATCATTCAAAATTTGTATGTGTAGGTCTTGAAATAAATGCCAATCATGTTCGCAGTGTAAAGGAGGGCTTTGTTACTGCTGTGGTTACACCACTTCATTTAGGATCTAATACCCATGTTTGGGATATTAAAATAACTGATGAATTGGAAAAGCTTGTTTGCATAAGCCGCCTGACAGTAGCCATTATTCCTACCAAAGAATCATACCGGCCAACCAGTTTGTAGAACATCTATAACGGAAGGAAAAGCGTTTTCAAGATAAGGTTTAAGGTCATTCGTATTCACCCATTTTATTTCGTGAATATCTTCCTCAGTTTGGGGAGTAAGGTGCTGGTTGCTTTTTGCTTTCATTGCATACCAATGTGATTCTTTGAGGATAAACCGGGTACCTTCATGATAGGTATGATAAGTAATAAGCAGGGGTGCCTCTAATTTAATTTTTGTTAAGCCCGTCTCTTCTTTAACTTCTCTTACTGCACAAGCTTCCAAACTTTCGCCCTGGTCTAATTTCCCCTTTGGCAGATCCCATTTTCCCCTTCGGAAGATCACCAAAATTTCATCCTTTTCATTTTTCACCAATCCACCGGCGGCTTGTACCAAGGTAAATTTTTTAAAGAAGGCTTTTTTTAATTCTTCAAAAGAAGGATGGTAGAATACGCCTGCATGTATTTCTTCTGATTGCATCTCATGGATCATGGATTTAACAGTATGCGAATTGAGTTCATCAATAAAAACAGCATCATCGTGATGAACATATGGTTCTATATCCGCATCAATATTATCACAAAGAAAAAGAGGTTTGTCTTCGAAGAAAATTTTTATAAACATAAATTAAAGATAATGGATATAGAAACCAGATGATAAAAACTACTTCCGTAAATGTTTACAATCAGCTCGTCAGTAATCCTGAATCCTGGTTCCCGTTGTCTCCTCTTCCTTATCTTCGCTGCATGACTGATGCAAAAATGGTGGCTGAAAAACTGCTTCAGGTGAATGCAGTAAAATTAAATATTAAAGAACCTTATACCTGGGCCAGTGGATGGAAAAGCCCCATCTATTGCGACAACAGAAAAGTATTATCATTCCCATACATCCGGGATTTTATCAAATCAGAATTATGCAATCTTGTGTTTTCAAAATTTCCCGGAGCTGATTTATTAGCGGGTGTTGCTACCGCGGGTATTGCGTGGGGCGCTATGACGGCTGATCAACTGAAATTGCCTTATATCTATGTAAGGCCAAAGCCCAAGGAACATGGACTTGGTAACCAGATAGAAGGTTTTTATGAAAAAGGCCAGAAAACGGTTGTGATAGAGGACTTGGTATCAACGGGTAAAAGTAGCTTGCAGGTAGTAGAAGTTTTGAAGGAAGCGGGTCTTGAGGTGGCCGGCATGGTGTCTATCTTTAATTATGGATTCCAGGTAGCCTCTGATGCAATAGGTAAA
Organism: Chitinophagaceae bacterium; assembly: GCA_041743125.1. Taxonomy (GTDB): domain Bacteria; phylum Bacteroidota; class Bacteroidia; order Chitinophagales; family Chitinophagaceae; genus Terrimonas_B. Next base: position 51,270 of record JBGTNK010000171.1, on the reverse strand, counting down.
AACGGGATTAAATATTTTTCATTGACTGATTATCCAACTTTGATAAATCTTGCAGTTGAAAAAGGCCGGGTTTCTGCAGACGAACAGGAGATTTTGTTAAAATGGAAGGATGATCCTTCAAATTGGAATGGAGTTTTGTAATTTACCATCCTCAATCAAATTATATCAAATGAAAGGGTTTATAATTATTGTATTATCCATAGTTTGCTTTTCCTCCGCTTCCTTTGGTCAGCAAAAAGCCCTGGAAACGGCAAAAATTAATACTCCTGAAGCGCTTTGTGAAGCATGCAAAACAAGAATAGAAACATACCTGAAGCGAATAGATGGAGTTCGGTTTATCAATGTAAATTACAGGAAGGGAGAAACAACGGTGAAGTACCTGACGGATCGAACAAACATTGAAGAAATAAAAACAGCTATTGCTAATTTAGGATATGATGCTGATGATATTCCTGCCAATGAGGACTCTTATAAAAGGCTTCCTAAAACCTGCAAGAAGTTTGAAGATGGAGGAGGCCATCCTAAACCGAAAACGCCTCCATCACCTCCTGATTCAGAATAGTAAATTTTCACAGTACTGAATTAATAACCTGTGGGATTGTTATTTAAATAATTCTCTCAGGTTTTGTTTTCCTTGGTAATTCAATGAAAAATTCCGGTAAATGCCCGATCTGCCGGCTTTGGCTTTTCCTTTTATTCTAAGCAAAACTTCTTTATTCAGTAAAGCCGCAAAGGAATGTTTTAATATTTGCTTCATATTTACAGCCAGCTTTACAGGAACAAGGAATTCGCTGGCTGCGCCGATCATCACTGTTGTATCCACAGTAAAGTGGCCAAGATAATTACTATCCATCCAGGCATCTCCCTCAGCATCTTTTAGGGTTCCCTTAAAAGTATTGGGATTAAAATAACGAATATCAAGCGTTATCATTGAACTGTCCATTGCAAATTCGCTCAATTTTATATTTTCAATCCCTTTAAAAACAGGATCCTTCATCTTTTCGCATGATGCCAGGAGGACAATAACAGCCGATATTAAAAACAGTTTTTTCATTATAATGCAAAATAGGAAATGTCAGGTTCAGACCGGTCCCCGATTAGTTAAAAAAAGGATATCATATTCAATGAACTATGCAGTTCCATTATTGATGCGGTAACTTTGTGACTGAGTTTTCAGATTTTAAATCATAATGTCGGCATTTTATCGTTATAAATTCAAAAATGCAGTATATGCGTATTCTTTTTTTAATTGCGATGTTATCTTCCTTTACATGCTTTGGGCAATGGAAAAGTTATATGATGAGTGTAAGAGGGGATACCCTTAACAGGGTGGATTTGAACGGGAAAAAGCAAGGGCCCTGGGTGATTCATGCTGATGATTTGCGTGGAGAACAAGGTTATGATGAACAGGGCTATTTTGTTGATGATAAAAAAGATGGTAAATGGGTAAAATTTTCTTTAATGGGAGACAAGTTGTCTGAAGAAAATTACCGGTGGGGTAGCCTGGATGGGAAATCCAAATATTATACGAGGCGAGGTGGATTGGTGAGGGAAGAGACCTGGAGAGCCATTGAGCCAGGCCGGAAATATGACACGGTAGATGTATTGGATGTACTTGACCCTTCTAAAGTTGTTGACAGGGTAGTAGTAAAAGTAGAAGGACAAACTATGAAGCATGGCACCTGGACCTATTTTGATCCCGAATGGGGAACCATCACCAAAACAGAAGAGTATTGGGCCGATAAGCTAAAAACTGATGAGGCAATCGCTGGTAACGATGATGAAGACCTGAAACCAGTAGATTTTACTGATGCCAAATCAAAAACGGATCCACCTCCCAAAGGTGCCATCGTGAAACCAAAGGCTATTGCAGATTACGAAAAAAAGAACTCCGGTAAACGAAAGATAAAAGTAAGAGATGGAAGTACAGGACATTAGAATAATTATTAAAATATCCATAAAGGCGCTAAACTGTATTAAAAAACCCCGGAATTTCCGGGGCTTTTTTATTATTCTATAAGGGGCTTAAATATGTGCTTCAATTTTCTTTACAAAATTTCCTTTAGGTTGGGCACCAACCAATTTATCCACTACCTGTCCTCCTTTTATAAAAAGAATAGCAGGAATAGAAGTGATGCCATAGTTCATCGATACCTGGGGGTTATTGTCCACATTTATCTTTCCAACATTGACTTTACCGTCATATTCTTTGGATAATTCTTCAATAACCGGCCCTATCGCACGGCAGGGTCCACACCATTCTGCCCAGAAGTCCACTACGGTTAATTTATCAGAAGCCAGTACATCAGCCTGGAAGTTCGCATCATTAAATTCTTTTGCCATTGTATAAATTTTAGTTTTTAATTTGTCATTAAAGGATTGCAAATTTAAGCCCGATATTATTAACAGGCAGAGTTGGCATAAAGTTGTGTAAAACTTGTCATGCTTTCCGTCTTCCCCGTGACAATGCTTCCTTTAAATCATTGACTTTTTCTAAATTGTTAAAACCTGCACTTCCAATTCAGACTTTTCTTCCAGGAAATGAATTAGTTCTTCATTCATTTCAAATCCTCTTCCCGTAGATACAAGGCTGATTTTCAAATCCTTTTTAGGCTCCGTTATAATAAATCGCAAAGTAGACTGTCCCGGGAAATCATTAATGTTCTTCTCCACGAAGTAGATCAGGTCATTACTTATATCTTTTGGATTTACCTGTAAATTAACCTGCCTGGTCAGTTGCTTTTTCAGTGTTTCCGCAAGGCAAACTTGTTGTACTTTAAATTCATATTCTCCCTGGTTGTACCTTGTTTTAAAAAATCCTGTAATGCATACTGATGCTCCCTGCTGCAAATAGGGAGAAAGCCGCAGATAGTCTTCGCTGAATAATACGAAATCAGTTTTACCTGAAAAATCTTCAATGACATAACTACCGTACTTGTTTCCACTTTTTTGAGCGATGCGATGCTGAACTGCTGTTACAAGTGCCAAAATGCGAAACATTCGGCCGGGATTTGCCTGCATTTTTATTTCTTCCTTAAATTCATTGAATTCAGCAATACTCGTAACATTATAATGTTTCATTTCAAAGCGATAATGATCCAATGGGTGCCCGCTAAGAAACATACCTGTCACTTCCTTTTCATAATCAAGCTGCACGATCAATGGCCAGGGGCTGCAGTCGGGTATCCTGGGTGGAGGTATTTCCATTGTAATCGGTAAATCCCCAAACAACGTATTTGCAGAAGACGAATTTTGAGTGCCAATTATTTGTCCATATTTAATTACCCGTTCCAGACCCGTAGCTGTCTCTCCTTCAGGAATCACAAAATATTGTGCACGGTGGTGTTCAGGAAAGCAGTCAAAACCACCTGCGTATGCAAGACTTTCTAATGTTTTTTTATTAACAGCTCGTTGATTGATGCGTTTGATAAATTCAAAAATATTAGGGTAGGGGCCTCCTTTCTTTCTTTCAGTAATAATACTTTCTACCGCTGCTTCACCGACACCTTTTAATCCTCCCAAACCAAACCGTATTTCACCTGCTTTGTTGACCGCAAATCCTTTTAGTGATTCATTGATATCCGGACCAAGTACTTTTATTCCCATGCGCTTACACTCCTCCATAAAAAAGGTAATCTTATCAATGCTATCTGCATTATTTAATACAGCCGCCATATAGTCTGCAGGGTAATGGGCCTTTAGATAGGCCGTTTGATAAGCAACATAGGCATAACAGGTGGAGTGAGATTTATTAAAGGCATATTGGGCAAAGGCTTCCCAATCAGTCCATATTTTTTCAAGTTTGTCTTCCGGCAGCGATTTCGCTTTTGCACCACTGATAAACTGTGCTTTCATTTTGTTTAGCACTGCAATTTGCTTTTTACCCATGGCCTTTCGCAATACATCTGCATCGCCTTTGCTGAACCCTGCAAGTTTTTGGGCCAGCAACATTACCTGTTCCTGGTAAACGGTAATACCATACGTTTCCTCGAGGTAATCCTTCATCTCTGGCAGGTCATAGGTAATCGGTTCACGGCCATGCTTGCGATCAATATAATTGGGAATATATGCAATAGGGCCAGGGCGGTATAGCGCATTCATGGCGATAAGGTCACCAAACTTATCCGGTTTCAATTCCCGCAGATATTTTTGCATGCCGGAACTTTCAAACTGAAATGTACCAATGGTAGATGCATGTTGATAAAGTTCAAAAGTCTTTATATCATCCAGAGGTATGTCATCGATATTTATTGTTACGCCGTGATTTTGTTTGATCAGGCTGAGTGCATTTTTAATAATTGTAAGTGTCTTTAGGCCCAGGAAGTCCATTTTAATAACACCTGCTTCTTCTATTACGTTGCCTTCAATTTGCGTAACCCACAGCGGTGAATCTTTAGAGATCGCTACAGGAATGAGGTCCGTAAGATCTTTGGGGGCAATGATAATTCCCGCAGCATGAATGCCGGTATTTCGTACAGACCCTTCTAATCTTTCTGCTTCATGCAATACCCTGCTCAAAACCGTATTTTCCTGGTTATATATTTCCCTCATTTTTTTCACATTCTCAAACTCATCAGCACCCAGTCCTTCTTTTTCCTCCAGGGATTTTGGACCATCCTTAATTTTTAAAGGAGCTTTTAATACTCTTCGTAATTCAATGCCCGGTCTTTCGGGAATTAATTTAGATAGTGCCCGGCTTTCTGTTAATGGCACATCCAGCACCCTTGCTACATCTGCTATGCTAGATTTGGCGGCCATAGTACCATACGTGATGATCTGTGCTACCTGGTTCTTGCCATATTTATCTACAACATAATCGATAACTTTCTGCCTTCCGTCATCATCAAAATCAGTGTCAATATCCGGCATTGATTTTCTGTCGGGATTCAGGAATCTTTCAAATAGTAAGTTGTATTTAATAGGATCAATATTAGTGATGCCGGTACAAAAAGCAACAACAGAACCCGCGGCAGATCCACGGCCCGGGCCTATAAATACGCCAAGATCACGACCGGCTTTTATAAAATCACTAACTATCAAAAAGTAACCGGCAAATCCCATGGTTTTAATCGTGAACAATTCAAAACGTATACGCTCATCAATTTCAGGAGTAATTTCATTATACCGGAGGTTGGCTCCTTCCCAGGTCATGTGCTCCAGGTATTCATCCTGCGAAGCAAATTCTTTGGGAACCTGGAAAAAGGGCAGAAGAATATCTCTTTTCAGGTTCAGCAGATCAATTTTGTCAACAATTTCATTTGTGTTATCTATCGCTTCAGGAATATCATGAAACACTTTGCTCATTTCTTCCGTTGTCTTGAAATAAAACTGGTCATTAGGGAAAGCAAAACGCTTTCCTTTTACATTGATATCGTCATCTGCAAAATCACGCAAGGCAGGAGTTGCAATCTTTTCACCTGTATTTATACACAATAAAATATCATGAGCATTAAAATCGCTTTGATCTACATAATGCGAATCATTACTTGCAATGATCTTTACCTGATATTTTTTTGCCCATTTTAATAAAAGTACATTTACCTTATCCTGCTCGGCCATCCCATGTCTTTGCAATTCAACATAGAAATCTTTTTGAAATACATTGAGCCACCATTTGAATTCATTTTCACCTTCCTCTTCACTTTTTCGTAAAATAGCTTGCGGAACGGAAGCACCCAAACAACAAGTGGTGGCTATTAGTCCTTCATGATATTGCAATATGAGTTCCTTGTCTATACGCGGATATTTACTATACAGGCCTTCTATAAAACCTAATGAAGTAAGTTTTAATAAATTTTTATAGCCGTTATCATTTTTTGCAAGTAAAATCTGGTGATGACGAATATCTTTTTGTTCTTTAGTAAATGTTTTTTGATGCCGGTTGGCCGTGATATAAAATTCACAACCAACAACAGGTTTCACCTTCAGGTTCCCATGCTCATCTTTATGTTTATAAGCCTCAGCAACAAACTCAAAAGCGCCAAACATATTTCCATGATCACTTATTGCTATAGCAGGCATACCATCTGCAATTGCCTTCTTATACAAATTTTGAATTGAAGCTGCTCCATCCAATAATGAAAACTGAGTGTGTACGTGTAAATGGGAAAATTTCATATTTCTATTTATATACTTATGTGCCGGACCGCCTTATTGTTTTTTTAAAACTGATTTAACAAACATAATAAATTATTATATGTACTATTTAAGGCTGGTTTAATCCATGAATCGTTCTGAATTAACACCTTTTAAAGCTGTAATTTATTGTTGAGGCAATTTTAGTTTTCAAAAATCGTTAAAAGCATATTGCTTTTTCACAATTTTATACTATATTTTTGCACGGTTTTTGAACCAAGCCCGAAAATCTGATCTGAATGTTAATAAAATTATTATTTGTCTTAGTTATTGCTGTTACTATGGTTAGTTGTTCAAGTTTGAAACAACTCAATTATGGGAATAACAAACAGCCAGATCCCACTACCAGGGCAGCATCTGGGACAGCATCTTCCAAAGAAAATAAAGAAATAAAATTTCTGGAGGATATTTCAACAGAACCGGCTTCGCCGGTTTACACCAAGGTGGTTTCTTCCGGAAAATCCTCTGGCAAACAGGTATCTTCTCCAGCCAATAATTATCTTAGTCGATCTTATTCAGTTGAAAAAGCTACGGGGGTACAACTTAAATATGCCGTGTTGTTAAATACTGAAGTAGAGCAATTGGAAAATAATCAGCTTTTGGAATACGTGGATGAATGGTATGGTACGCGGTACCGTTATGGAGGAACAACTAAGAAAGGTATTGATTGTTCCGCCTTCGTGCAATCTATTTATATTTCTGCATTTGCTGTTTCATTACCCCGTACAGCAAGAGACCAGTACAGGTTTTCCAACATCATTTCTGCTACAGAAATGAAAACAGGCGATCTTGTTTTTTTTAATACTACTGGCGGAGTGTCTCATGTAGGCATTTATCTGCAAAACAATAAATTTGTTCATGCCTCAGTAGCGTATGGTGTTACGATCAGCGATATGTTTGATCCTTACTATCTCAAACGCTTTATTGGTATTGGTCGCATTGATAAACCCGGGGCGAAAATCAAATAAATTTATTTACTTTTCCCGGCGATTTCCACTCAGTCTCTTCCTGATGGTTTCCAATATGGGAAAAATATCGGGTGATAGTCTGAACCATAAAATACATCCAGCATAAAGCGCTATAAACAGAAGGCTGCGTAAAAGCAAGCCGGTATACCCGTAGATGGAATTAAAAGCCCAAAAGCAAATCACATAACAAACAGCTGCAATCAAAAGAATATATAAGGATTTAATTGTAAAAGGAAAAAGCTTAAATTTTTTCCATAAAAATGAAATGCGAACGATATTATAAATAGTAATGGATATAAGGTTGGCAAGGGCAGGACCCATGATGTCATATTGTTTTGCAAGAAAATAGGTAAGAGGCAGCATCAAGGCTAATAATATAATACCACTCGTAAGCTCAAATCGCCAGGACGTGGAAGTGCCGATAATCTGTGCATTTACACCCGTACCTAAATCAATCACCATACTAAGTCCCAATAAAATGAAAGCTGAATAGCCCTGCAAATAAGCAGCCTTTAAGCCAAATACTGTAATTGCTTCGGTGTAATTCAAAGCAATTAAAAGAAAAATGCCTGAAGCAAAAATCAGGAGGTTTATTGAAGAGCGTTGGTAAATCTTTTGAAGTAAACTGAGATTTTTATCTTTCCAGGCCTTTGATAAATGAGGAATAGAAACTGCAATTATACTTCTTTGCGGTGCCTGGATGACACTTGTCATAATAGTGGCTATGCCAAATATTCCTGCTTTGTCTATGCCATCAGGTAAAACGGAGGCTATAACAATCGTATCGAAAACCCGCGATATGGTAAAGATGAGAACACCCGCATAAACAAAAGAACAAAGAGTAAGTATTTTTCTAAAAAAACGCCTTGTTACTTTACTTACTTTAAAGGTAAAAAAGATCTTTTTAGTATACACGAGATAGCCGAACAAAGTGACAACGATAACAGGGTAGCCAAATGAATACAGCTTTATAAAAAGACTAAAGTTGTCTATACGATTGGTTGCAAAAAAAACAATTAACAGGGTGGTAAGCAGTCGCCATTGTACTTCTTTCAGAAATGTAGCCAACACAGCTTTCCCCAGACTCCAACTATAAGCTTCAAGGATAGAATATATAGTTAATCCAAAACCCATAGGGAAAATCCAGTAATAATATACAAGCAACTCGGGGGCGTTTCTTCCAAACTTTCTTATCACCAGGTCTTTAAATGCCCAACCTGCCAGCATGACGAGGGCAAAACCAATTAAACCAATTAATAACGACCAGGTGATCATGTCGTTTTTTCTTACGGGAAGATTGTACTGGTAATAAGGATAAAATTTAAAAATATAGGACGGCATGGCCAGGCTGGAAAAGGCCATCATCATTGTGGCAATGGACATGAAAATAGTGATAAGCCCGTAATCAGATGCTGTGAAGAGGCCTTCTTTTGTAAAAAAATAAGTGTTAAGCAAACCGACAGCGAAACCGAAATATATAACAACCGAAGAAATAATGCTTTGTCGCCGGATATTACTCATGTAGTAAAGATAAGAGGTGACCGATGATTAATAAAACACGCAAAAATAGAAAGCGAAGGCTCATAAATATTTTTCGCCCCAGGCAAATTGCAAGAATTCCAATTAATCAATCATATGGAAAATGACCTGTCTAAATGCAGGAGATCATTTTGTAACTTTTTTAACTATGATATAAAAGTTTTTATCAACAGAAAATGAATTTTTGTTTAATCCGGTTTCCCATTTTTGGGTTTGCCATTTTTCATTTGGCGTTATCCATTTTTCCTTTCCTGCTGAAAAAATTCTCACAGGCATATTAAACCCATTCACAGCATTTACCCACCTGTAACTAAGATTCGAACCTTGTATATAATATTCCAACCTGGGTATTTGTGTGGTTCGCAGGTACTGATCAAAAATTTTTGACAGATCCTTTCCTGCATGGCGAATCATATACGCTTCAATATCTTTTGAATCTATGGTCTTATGGTAGAATTCTTTATTCAACCCCTCTACTATTTTTTTAAATAAATTATCATTATTGATCACCTGCCTTAACGTATGAATTAAGTTAGCTCCTTTGGCATACATGTCTCCGCTGCCTTCCTTGTTTACGCCATAAATTCCAATAACAGGAATATCATTCATGATCCTTTTACGCAGTCCCTGGCAATATTCATTGGCGGCTTTTTTCCCATACTTGCACTCCACAAATAATACTTCGGAGTAGTCCGTAAAACCTTCATGCACCCACATATCGGCAATATCATTAGTGGTAATACTATTGCCAAACCACTCATGCCCGCTTTCGTGAATAACAATATAATCCCAGTTTTTGCCCCAACCTGTTTCAGAAAGATCTTTGCCCAGGTAGCCATTTTGAAATTTATTTCCGTAAGCAATAGCGCTTTGATGTTCCATACCCAGGTGAGGAGTCTCCACTAATTTATAGCTGTCATCATAAAAGGGGTAGGGGCCAAACCAATTTTCAAAACAAGCTAGCATGGGATTAACGTTGAGGCCAAATTGTTTCTTTGCTTTTTCTGCATTATAATCCAGCACCCAATAGCTGCACTCCAGGTTTCCTTTCCTGCCTGGGAAATATTTTTTCCAATTTACATACATACCTATATAAGGAATGAGATTGTAATTATTGATCGGATTGTTTACTTCCCATTTCCAGGTTGTGCTGCCATCTTTATTTCTATTCTTACGTTTTAATTTCCCGTTACCTACTGCTACCAGTGAATCAGGGACAGTGATGCTTAAAGAAGCGCCATTATCCGGCTCATCGCTTTGATGATCCTTGCAGGGATACCATACGCTTGCACCTGTTCCCTGGCATGCTACCGTCATCCAGGGCCTGCCTTTTTCATCCTTTGACCATATCCACCCACCATCCCAGGGAGGATTATCGGCTTCCCGGGGAATTCCTGAAAAGAATATTTTTAATTCCTGATTTGAATAGGATGATCTGCCCGTAATTACGCGGATAAAATAAGCGTTTCCTTCTTTTGAAAAACTCAATTTTTTATTACCTGCCCAAATGATACTATCAATTGACATCGGGTCTTGAAGGTCAATTTGCATTATGGCAGATGGTGGAATTTTTTGAGCTTCAAAACGAATAGTATTGCAACCAACTATTTTTTTGTTGGTATAATCCGGTGTTACTTCCAGATCGTATCGTAATACATTCCACCAAAATCTCCCTGGTCCATTCATTCCTCTCAATGAATCCTGGTGTGTATATTGCCCTGATAAAGAAAAACTATTAATAAAAATGCAGTGAATAATAATTATGACTATTACAAAGTTTTTCACTTCCTGATCTGTTTGAATTGTAAATTTAATCGATCAAGATCTATATGATTGATAAAAGAAATAATAAAGCCAGACTTTCACCTGTATTTTATTTTGTGTTAGAAAGCTGCGGGATAATTGGAATCTTAATGCTTTTTGCAGCATGTGCATCTACCAGTAATCGAAACAAAAAAATCTTTCATTACAATGAGCATTCAGGTATTACCTCCCTGGATCCGGCCTTTGCCAAAAGTCAGGCTACTATGTGGCCAGCACATCAGTTGTTTAATACGTTGGTTGAAATAAATGATAGCCTGGAAATAATACCTTCTCTGGCCATCCGCTGGGATATTTCATCAGACAGGCTTACCTATATATTTCATTTACGAAATGACGTTTTTTTTCACGACGATGAAGTTTTTGAAAATAAGAAAGGCAGAAATTTTACAGCACATGACGTTGTATATAGTTTATCCAGGATCATTGATAAAAATACCGCCAGCCCCGGTGCATGGATATTCAACCGGAAAGTAGACTCCATACTGCCTTTTAAAGCGATAAATGATACCACATTTCAATTGAAATTACTTCAACCTTACAATCCAATATTGGGGATACTTTCTATGCAATACTGTTCAGTTGTATCAAAGGAGGCAGTAGAAAGTTATGGAAGCGATTTCCGCCGGCACCCGGTAGGAACCGGTCCGTTTAGTTTTGTTGCATGGGAAGAAGGGCAGGCATTGGTAATGACTAAGAATGAGCATTATTTTGAGAAAGACAGTGCGGGCAACCGGTTACCCTACCTGGATGGAATAAAAGTAAGTTTCAATGACAGTAAGGCTACTGAATTCCTTTTATTCAGGCAAAATAAGCTTGATTTCATAAATGATATTGATGCTTCTTTTAAAGATGAGTTGCTGACAAGAAAAGGAACCCTGCGCAGGCAATGGAGAAATAAAATTCAATTGCATGTTAATCCATATTTGAATATTGAATATCTCGGTATCCTTGTTGACTCATCCAATATTCTTGTAAAAGATTCACCCCTGGCTTTAAAAAAAATCCGGCAGGCCATCAATTATGGTTTCGATCGGAGAAAGATGATCCTCTACCTCCGCAATTCGTTGGGCACTCCTGCTGAGTCCGGGTTTGTCCCACTGGGATTACCTTCTTATGATTCTGCATCAGTAAAGGGATATCATTACGATCCTGCAAAGAGTCAAAAATTATTATCAGAAGCAGGCTTTCCCGGCGGAAGAGGCCTTCCGCCTGTTAAATTATATACGATTGCAATATATGCAGACATGGCAGATTTTATTGCCCGGCAGTTGAGCGATATTGGCATTCTTGTACAAATCGAAACCATACAAAAGGCATTGTTATTAGATATGACGGCAAATTCAAGGGCTCTGTTCTTTAGGGCAAGCTGGATAGCTGATTACCCCGATGCTGAGAATTATTTATCTGTTTTTTATTCTAAAAACCCGGCTCCGCCCAACTATACCAGGTACAAAAATGCCCGGTTTGATGCCTTGTTTGAAAAAGCTTTAATAGAAGTTGATGATTCTACCAGGTATAAACTATATCAGCAAGCTGATCAATTAGTGATAGAGGATGCTCCTGTTATTCCTCTTTGGTACGATAAGGTTATATGGTTGGTGCAACCCGGATTGAGGAACTTCCAACCCAATGCTCTAAATCTCCTGGAACTTAGGCACGCAAATTTTAGTGAGTAATCCAAATCAGGCGGTCGTTTTTTTTTGATAAACTCTATGAAAACGTATAATTACCCGCTTATTTGGGTAAAAACAGTATTTTCCGAAAAAATAATTTTGTTTATAATGAGTTGAATGATAATGCATTGATTCTATGGAGAGAATTAATTATGAGCCTGGTACTTGCAGATATGTAATCCGCAGTATATTTTCACACTGTCAAGTTAGTTTTTTTACTACGGTGTTGCACGATAGATGAATTCGAAAAGATAGCAGGAGCGAGAAAAAAATTAATCGACATAATCTGTAATCCCTAATTCACGTACCATGAAAGCAAAATCTACTCAAATTCTTATTGTAAGAATTATACTTTTCATCTTGCTTTGTTTGTATTCTTTTATTGTTTTTGGACAATCATCCGATGTGCAAAATAGCCACCTTCAGAAATTTAGTGTTTCTTCAAGTGGCGAAAAAGCAAAATTGCAGTGGTCACTAACGAAAGGCAATAATCTCAGCACAGTTATCATAGAAAAGGGGACTACCGCTACTGAACTCAATGCGTGTGCTGAATTTTGGATAAATTTTGATGGCAATTTGGAAACCAATTTTCAATATGCTGATAAGAAAAGCAGCGAGAATGCATTTTATTACCGGTTAAAAATGATAGACGCTGATGGAAAAATTCAGTACAGCAATATCATTCATTATACGGGTCAGAAAGAATCTGGTATTTAACTTACCAAAATTTCTTAAAAGAAGTCTAGAGCAGAATTTTTTTGAAAAATGATATAATGATACAAGATACTCACACCGGATAAGCAGTTACCATTCATTCCCATCAAGTAAACCCTGGCTATGGCCGGGGTTATTTTTTTAATTTGTCTTTGAAAACTTTTCTGAACTTTTCTACTTTGGGCCGTATCACCATTTTGCAATAAGGATTATTGTTTTCGTTATTTTCAAAATATTCCTGGTGATAATTTTCGGCAGCATAAAAAACAGAGAAAGGTTTTATTTCCGTGACAATAGGGTTATCAAAGGCTCCGCTTTTATCCAGTTCTGCCTTGTATTTTTCTGCTTTTTCTTTTTGTTCTGCATTCAAATAATAGATGCCGCTCCGGTATTGTGTGCCCACATCTGCCCCTTGTCGGTTTAGAGTAGTAGGGTCATGTGTTTCCCAAAACACTTCTAGTAATTCATCAAAACTGATTTTCGACGGATCATAAACTATTTCCAGTGCTTCGGTATGGCCTGTTTCTCCACTGCACACTTGTTTATAAGAAGGATTTTTTACATGTCCATCCGTATAACCGCTGGTAGCACTGATTACCCCATTTAATTGCTCGAAAATGGCCTCAGTACACCAAAAACATCCATTGGCAAGTACAGCTGTAGCTGTGGTAGAGGGCACGGCACTTTGCTGGTTGGATGCTGTGCTGGTAGTTATTGTCATCTTAGTTTTTTTTTCAGGTTGAGCGCAAGAAATTAAATGTACAAGGCTTATAACAAATGCCGTTAAACTTAGTTTAAGTGAAGGTTGAATATTCATTCTCATATATTGCAAATTGAATCAATTTACGGCGTTAGCCAAATCCTGGTTTTAAGTATTCGTCGGTATTCTTACATTTTATCAATTTAATAACTTTCCCAGCGGGTAGAAAGAACTTCAGGAGTAAATCCTCTTCAGGATATCACTGGGCAGGCGGCCATATTATTCAATTCAGAAAGGAAGGGTAAATTCAATGGACATTATGAATAACAAAATATTCCGGAGAGGTAAAATCTCCTTGCTAGCTTGAAAGGTAGTTGAGAGTTTACCAGTTTAAATGGAAACCGGGTGGTTTGCTTTACAGGCAAATTTATTTTAGGTTCAGTCCCGGAACCAGCTAAATTGCTTTAAAAAGTGAATACATAAATCAATAAGAAAGCTCTTTTCCCGGTCATTTGGAAAGTAAAAGTAATATTTTCAGGAAGTGCACTATTCACAAATTAATTATGTAAATTCATATCAGTTTTTTTTCGTTAAGCAGTTGTTTTGGCCGGTTGTATATGCAGCCGGCCTTTTATTTATAAACAAGGGTTTCATTGCTCCATTGGTTAAGAATCATTTACCGAAATTTGCCTGACAAATAAGACGAGGAACGATTGTTATGAAACTTTTTCCCGAATCAGCCTTTTCCCAGCTAGAATTTAATAAGGTGAAAACTTTGCTGGCCGATTATTGCCAGACCGAATATGCAAAATTTAAGGCGGAGCAACTGCGTATACATACAAGAATTGATTTTATTGATACCGAACTGCGGCAAAGTCATGAGTACCGGCAACTGCTATTGAATGGCATTTATTTTCCAAACGATTATATTCTTAATCTTTCAAAAGAATTAAAGCTTTTATCCATACCCGGAGCCTTACTTGCAGGTGAGCAATTACAAATGATCAGGAAGCTGGCAGAAAGCATTGAAAAAATATTCCGATGGTTCGATCAGGAACGAAAATCAGCTTACGGAGCCCTTTTTAAAGTTGTTGAAAATACTTATTACGAAAAAGCGATCATTGGAATGATTGATGAAGTGATAGATGACCATGGCCAGGTAAAGGATACAGCCTCCAATGACTTAAAAGATATCCGTCTTGGACTTTATCGCAAGCGAAATGAATTGCGGCGCTTGTTCGACAAAATTGTTTCAAAGTTGAATAAGCAGGGCTACCTGGCAGAAATTGAAGAAAGTTTTATGAACGGCCGAAGGGTATTAGCTGTATTTGCCGAGCAAAAAAGAACCGTAAAAGGAATATTACATGGAGAAAGCGAAAGCAGGAAAACAGCTTTTGTAGAACCGGAAGAAACCATGGATCTTAATAACCAGGTGAGTGAATTGGAAAATGAAGAGAGGAGAGAGGTCTATCGTATTTTACGGGAGCTTACCTCGCGATTATCGGCTTATTCCCCGCTTCTTGATAGTTATCACATTGTTGTTGGCAATTATGATTTCATCAGGGCAAAGGCAAAACTGGCTGTTGAAATAAAAGGGGAGTTTCCATTAATTGCTGATAAAGCTCATGTGCACCTGGTGCAGGCCTATCATCCTCTTTTATATTTATACAACTTAAAAACAAATAAGCCCACCATCCCGGTTACCGTTACATTAGATGATGCGCAAAGGATACTGGTGATCAGTGGCCCTAATGCAGGTGGCAAAACGGTTACCTTAAAAACAGTTGGCCTGTTGCAAATGATGGTACAAAGCGGCCTGCTGGTGCCTGTTCATCCTTCCTCACAGTTTGGTATTTTCAAACAACTGATGATCCATATTGGAGACACGCAAAGCCTGGAATTTGAGTTGAGTACCTATAGCAGTCACCTGATCCACATGAAGCATTTCATAGATAATTCAAATGGCAAAACGCTTTTTTTTATTGATGAGTTGGGGAGCGGCAGCGATCCAAACCTGGGGGGTGCCTTTGCTGAGGTTATCCTGCAGGAGCTGGCAAAAAAACATGCGATGGGGATTGTTACCACGCATTATCTTAATTTGAAGGTGATGGCAGGCAAAACGCCCGGTATCATCAATGGAGCGATGGGATTTGATGAAAAAAACCTGAAACCTCTCTATAAGCTTATAACCGGCAAACCAGGAAGCTCTTATACTTTTTCTATTGCTGAAAGAATTGGATTAGATAAATCACTTATTAAAAGAGCGAAAGATTTGGTGGACCTTGATCAATTCAGGTTGGATAAATTATTAAACCGCACCGAACAGGATCTGAAAGACCTTGAAAAAAGGGAAACGGAATTACAGCACCTTGTCCAGGCAAATGAAAAATTAAGAAAGGAAATGCAACAGGTGCTGAATAAAGAAAAGCATCTGCAGCAATTGGAATTATTAAAAGAGCAAAACAGGATATCTGAAGATAAGATCAGTAACCTGAAAGACATGGAGCGAAAAATAAAACAGATCCTGATAGAATGGAGAAAAGCAGAGAACAAGAATAAAGTAATCCATCAAATGGAGGCCTTGTTGTTTAAAAAAAATGAACAAAAAAAGGTCAATAAAATGCAGAAGAAAATTGATTCCAGGTTTGATGAAGTGGGTGGTGAAATTAAGGCAGGAGATAAAGTGAAAATGAAACGCAACCACCAGGTAGGACAGGTAATGGAATTGAGAGGCAAGAGAGCTGTTGTAAAAATTGGATTATTGCCAATGCAGGTGGAGATAAAAGATTTGGTAGTGGTAAAAGAAAAAATTAATGAAGATTAGGTTATTCGGGTTTAAAAAGGGCTTTTAATTCGGTAGCATCATCAGGCTTCATCTTACCGCCGAGTATCAGTCGTATTTGCCTTCTTCTCAAAGCTCCGTCAAATAGTTTTTTTTCTTCATCCGTTTCCGGAATTAATTCGGGAACAGGTATGGGCCTGTTATCAGCATCCAATGCAACAAAAGTGTAATAGGCTTCATTGCTTTTGTATTTGTGCTGCGTTTTCAAATCCTCTCCCCATACTTTAAGATAGATTTCCATTGATGTAGTGAAAGCTCTTGAAATTTTTGCCTGGATATGTACTACATTTCCCAGCCTTATTGGGTTTTCGAAAGAGATATTATCGACTGAAGCGGTTACGATGGCTGAGTTGCAATGTCTTTGCGCTGACAGGGCGGCTGCAATATCCATCCAGTACATTAAACGTCCACCCATCAGGTTACCAAAAACATTTGTGTCGTTTGGTAATACAAGTTCTGTCATAATGGTAATGCTACCGGTTGCATTGCGGGATTTCATATGTCTAAAATTTTCGCAAAGATATAGGGCCAGGCAAAGAATCGTTCAATTAGTTGCTTTTGGAATTGGCTTATGACAGGTTGATACGAAATATTACCAGGGTCATTTCAGAGTTCTTAATATAACTTGTCAAATGTCTTTGCCTTACTTTTGCGCATCATTTTTACCATTGTATGAAACTTCCTGATGTTATCTCTTTTGACAATACTGAATTTGCATTTGAATATAAATCCGACAAGCAGTTAAAAAAGGCCAGGTTTTTATTTTCTTCAATGGGCAAACCCTGGCTGGTAAAATTGGGTACAAAATTTACCCCCTGGGCTATTAAAGCAGGATTGCCTGTTAATGGAATTATTCGCCATACCATCTTTTCCCAGTTTGTGGGAGGGGAAACTTTGGAAGAGACTTCACTGGTTGCGAAGAAATTGGGAAAATACCATGTGCAGGTTATTTTGGATTATGGTGTAGAAGGAGGCGATGATGGAGAAAAAGGATTTGATCATTCTACCGAAGAATTTATCAGGGTAATTCAGTATGCAGCCACCCAACCCAATATTCCATTCATGAGTATCAAAGTTACAGGGTTTGCCAGGTTTTCTTTATTAGAAAAGCTGGATGATATGATGCATAAAGGAGAAGGTACTTTAATGAAAAGATATTTAAAAGCAGTTGATGATTTGCCTGTGGAGGAAAAAGAAGAATGGCACAGGGTAAGGAGGCGTATGATGTATATCTGTGAAACAGCGGCAAGTAAAAAGGTAGGGGTTTTAGTAGATGCGGAAGAAACATGGATTCAGGATGCTGTGGATGCCTTAACGATCCTGATGATGGATACATTTAATAAAAAAAATGTGGTGGTGTATAATACCATTCAACATTATCGTCATGACCGGTTACCGTTTTTAAAACATTCTTATGAAGCAGCAGAGGAAAGAAATTTTATATTAGGCGCTAAACTCGTTCGGGGTGCCTATATGGAAAAAGAAAGAAAACGGGCCCATGAAAAAAATTATCCTTCACCTATTCAACCCGATAAAGAATCAAGCGACAGGGATTATAATGAAGGAATCAGGTTTTGTATCGACCATATTTCCCGGATCGCACTGATCGTAGCTTCACATAATGAATACAGTAATTTACTGGCAACACAACTTCTAAAAGAAAAAAAATTATCGCTTGATCATCCGCATATTCATTTTAGCCAGTTATATGGCATGAGCGATAATATTACTTTCAACCTGGCACATGCGGGATGCAGTGTAAGCAAGTATTTGCCATTTGGACCTATCAAAGATGTTATTCCATACCTGATGCGGCGTGCCCAGGAAAATACTTCAGTCAAGGGGCAAACAGGAAGGGAATTAGGGTTGATAAAAAATGAATTAAAAAGAAGGCATCAATAATTTTTCAAAATCGGTTAAATCATCCTGGACCGGTTTCTATCATGTATCATTGGCCAATAAGATTCACGCATTCCGGTTTTTTTTAATATCCGCCACGTATTCTTCCGCTCATTTCTTTTTTTATCTTTTTTTTAAGATTGCTATCCGCCAAATTTACAGGTATGAGCTAATTGCATTTTCATTTGGTATCATTATTGAACCCAAATTGCTAATAATAAAAATATTTTTGATTCTTCTGAATTAATAACCTCCTGCAAATTCCTGATCATGATGCTGAACATATAAACTATATGTAAAAATTCTACTCAAAATTTCTTGCATGCTTTTAACCTCCGGCCCGTCGTTTGAATTTATAAAATTCATACAGGTATTCTGTTGGATCGTTCTGCCCGTTTTGTTATTGGCGGTGCTGGTGACGATATTTTTTCATTATCGGAAAAAGAGGTCAGCAGTTTTCACGGATGAAAATATAGATGAAAAGCTAACAACAGCTTCTCCTGAACAAATGGGCTTTACCCGTGGAGATGGTGAGTATGTCCTGTTTGATCATTCAGTTCTTATTGGTAAATATAAAAACAGGCTATCCTATAATCATGCCCGCTATATGGCGCTGCGCCGTGATTTTGAAAAGTTGGAAATCACAAATGCTGGCCTGGCCCGGTATGCTACCAGCCAATTTTTAAATAATAAAAAAGACGATATGGGAAACAATTCTGATTCAATGCCTCAAGTACTGCAGGAAGAA
Organism: Chitinophagaceae bacterium; assembly: GCA_041743125.1. Classification (GTDB taxonomy): domain Bacteria; phylum Bacteroidota; class Bacteroidia; order Chitinophagales; family Chitinophagaceae; genus Terrimonas_B. Next base: position 32,228 of record JBGTNK010000171.1, on the reverse strand, counting down.
ATATCAAAAATTACAAAAGCGGCCAAAATTGAAAAAGAGGAAATGCTGGCAGCTATGGACCGGATTACAGGGTCATACAAATTGCTCGAAGAAGAGAATCAGTCCTTGCAGGATCAATTAAAGATCCATACGACTTCGGGTGAAGAAAAAAATATGGTTTTGGTCCGGTGGATAGAAGAGAACGCCATGTTGAAAGAAAAAGTAGCCGAACAAAAATATGTACATGAGGTGCTGCTTGAGAAAAAAGCGCAAATCGATTTTTTGCAAAACCAACTAGAGCAAAGAATAAAGAATAGTAATCAGTGGGAGAATGAATTTGCAAAGCTGGCCTCTGAATTGGAGGAAAGCAAGATGCTTCATAGCCAGAAGGTGGAAACACTCCACAATGAATTGATCCATAAAAATGAGGAAATTGATAAAACGCAGGTTTTAGTTTGTAGGCTGGAAGAGCAGTTGAAAGAAAAAGACCAGGGTGTTTCTTTGAAACAAGAACATATAAACCGGTTAGAGAATGCCCTCCGGGAAGGCAAAGAGGAGCAGGATAAAATAAATGTTGCATTGGCCAGCAGTAATGAAAGAGTATCGTCCCTGGAAAATCAACTATTTACTGAAACCCAAAAGAATGAGGAAATTGGGCAAAGTCTTTCTGTTCATAAACAATTATTCCAGCGGATGTACAATGAACTTGCTACCATTATGAAGGATGGAATTTCAAAATCTCCGGTAATTAGTTTAAGAACTGAATACATGAATACTGAGAAAGAAGATATGGCCGTACATTAAAAATTTCTGACAGGTCATGTATTAAAAAATAAGGAATGAAGCGGGAGCGGGGGTGAACGAAATTTCCAATACACAATTTCCCCACCGGTGAATGTACTGTTCTCCATGCTTAATGCTTTCTTCCTAACTTGCGCCCATGCAACAATACCTCGGTTTACTTAAGCATATCCTGGATAATGGAGTACAGAAAACGGACCGTACTGGCACCGGCACACAAAGTTGTTTCGGCTACCAGCTAAGGTTTAACCTTCAAAAAGGATTTCCTCTGGTAACCACAAAAAAAATTCACCTGAAAAGCATCATTCATGAATTGCTTTGGTTTTTGAAAGGGGAAACGAATATTGCATACCTGAAAGAAAACGGAATTAAGATATGGGATGAGTGGGCTGATGAGAATGGAGACCTGGGACCGGTGTACGGGAAACAATGGCGAAGCTGGGAAGGAAAAGACGGTAAAATTGTAGACCAGGTGAAGGATTTGATTGACCAAATAAAAAGCAATCCGGACAGCCGGCGCTTAATTATAAGTGCATGGAATGTGGCCGAGCTTCCCGAAATGGCCCTGTTGCCTTGTCATACTATATTTCAATTTTACGTAACACCGGCTAACCCCGATGCTCAACCGGGGTCAAAAGGTAGCCTTTCATGCCAGCTATACCAGCGGAGTGCGGATGTATTTTTGGGCGTTCCGTTTAATATTGCTTCGTATGCTTTATTAACGCTGATGATAGCACAGGTTTGTGGCCTGGAACCCGGCGAGTTCATACATACATTTGGTGATGTACATATTTACAATAATCACCTGGACCAGGTGAATTTGCAATTGGAACGTACACCCTTTCTATTACCGGTAATGAAATTAAACCCTGCAATAAAAAACATTTTCGATTTTAATTTCGGGGATTTTAGTCTTGAAAATTACCAGGCTCACCCGGCAATAAAGGCTCCGGTGGCAGTATGATCATTTCTCTCAATTGCTATACTCAGCCTTCAAAAGATTTTTGATGAGTTGAAGAAGTTAATAAGTGGAATTGGATCTTCTTATTTTTGCAATGGAACATTTTTATTTACTTCCCTAACTGCAAACTTTTCAAATTTATTTTATTACCAAAGAAAAGTTTATAGGCGGGAATAATACCGGGTGCACATGATCATATCTCTTGTAGTGGCTGCTTCAAATAATAATGCCATTGGAAAATCTAACAAATTGTTATGGCGTTTGCCAAACGATATGCGATATTTTAAAAACGTAACCTGGGGTATGCCGGTTGTTATGGGCCGAAAGACGTTTGAATCCCTGGGAAAAGCGTTGCCCGGAAGGAAAAACATTGTGCTTACAAAAAAGACCGGGTGGAAAGCGGATTCAGTAATTCCTGTTGCCAGTTTTGATGATGCGGTTTTCCTGGTGAAGGAAATGGATGTAAAGGAAATGATGGTAATAGGTGGCGGTGAAATATATGCATCTGTTTTTGATAAGGCCAGCCGGATACATATGACCCGGGTTGATTCAGAATTTGAAGCGGATACTTTTTTCCCTGTTATTGATACCCGAATATGGGAGCTGGTAAGCCAGAAGAATTATGAATCCGATGCAAAACATGCATATAATTATTCATTCCAGGTTTGGGAAAAAATCTGAATGCAGCGGCCCGGTTACAAATGCTTATGATCATTTCACATAAATCTTCATGTATTCCAAATTTCAACTTAGCCTAAGATATCTTGGTTATTATTTTTCTGCAAGTAATGGGAAAGGGCATGGGATGCACTCTCCGTTTGTTTTTGAATTTATCAGCAGCGTTCTTAATGACAAAACGATTTATCCGGCCTACTTCGAAGTTGAAAAACTTCGTACCCAATTGTTACAAGATCAATCGGAAATAACGATTGAAGATTGGGGAGCCGGGTCCGTTACGAGTAAGTCGAACCAAAGAACGGTAGCATCAATTGCAAAAAACGCAGCCAAACCCGCGAAGTACGGACAGTTGCTTTTTCGGATCATAAAATATTATCAACCACAAAACATGTTGGAATTAGGGACCTCATTGGGTATTACTACGGCTTATTTGTCCCTTGCCAATCCTTTAGCCAAACTGGTTACACTGGAAGGAGCGCATGCTTTGGTTACGTTAGGTCGTCAGAATTTAGCATCACTGGATATCAGTAATGTTGAAATTATTCAAGGTCAGTTTGATGAAAATTTACCAGGTGTGATAAAAGAAACAAAAGAAGCAAAAGAATACTCCTCTGTTGATTTTGCATTTGTAGATGGCAATCACCGGTATGAACCCACTGTTAAATATTTTTACCAGCTTTTGTCAGTGCGGAATAATCAATCCATATTTGTTTTTGATGATATTCACTGGAGCAGGGAGATGGAACAGGCATGGGATCTTATTAAGAACCATCCCGAGGTTATGTGCAGTATTGATCTTTTTTTTATTGGCATCGTAATTTTTAGAAAGGAGTTTAAAGAGAAGCAAAATTTTTGTATCCGGTTTTAAATTAATAGGGAAAGAGGTTGGTCGGGAGCATCATTTGAATAGTAAAAAAGTAGGACGGATGGCTCTATTTAGCAATGAAAGCCGGGATTATGGAATTCCTGCAAAGGCTACCGATTTTTTAATATCTTCGGCCCCGATCTTCATAATACAGAAAATAGTATATTCTTCATGACCATAGGCCTGCTTAAAGAACCCCTCTATGAAACCCGCGTATCGCTTTTGGCAGAAGCAGTAGCGACTCTCACAAAAAAAGGAATCACTGTTTTAGTTGAAAGTGGTGCAGGTGATAATGCGTTTTGCAAAAATGATGAATATGAAAAAGCAGGAGCTCTTCTCAAGAGCAGGATCGAAGTATTGCAATCTGCAAATATTGTTTTATCCATAAATGCATTAAATCCCGCGGATCTTGATCATATTACCACCGCCATCTTTATCGGGGTATATCAGCCTTTGTTTAATGCAGCTACAATAGGAGAGTGGGCCGCCAAAGGCGTAACTACTTTTTCACTCGACATGCTTCCCCGAACTACAAGGGCTCAATCCATGGATGTATTGAGTTCGCAGGCAAATATTGCAGGATATAAAGCTGTGTTGCTTGCTGCCAACCTGTATGGCAGATATTTTCCGATGTTCATGACCGCAGCGGGTAGTATAGCCCCGGCAAAAATTTTAATATTGGGAGCGGGTGTTGCCGGATTACAGGCCATTGCCACCGCAAAAAGGCTCGGTGCTATAATAGAAGTATTTGATACAAGGCCTGCGGTAAAAGAAGAAGTAATGAGCCTGGGAGCAAAGTTTATAGAAGTAGAAGGAGCGGCAGATGCCAGCAAAGCCGGTGGTTATGCGGTGGAACAAAGCGAAGATTTTCTGCAACGGCAAAAATCAAAAATTGCGGATAGCATAGCAAAGGCAGATATCGTTATTACAACAGCACAAATACCGGGTAAGAAAGCTCCCATATTGATTTCGGAGGAAATGATACAACGAATGCGAAATGGTTCTGTGATTATCGATATTGCTGCGTCTACAGGGGGAAACACTCCGGTTACAAAAAGTAATGAAACCGTTATTTATAACGGAGTAAGTATCGTGGGTAATTCAAATTTACAGGCCACGTTACCTTCGGATGCCAGCAAACTTTATGGAAAAAACATATTGAATTTTTTGCAATTGATCATTACCAAAGATGGTACCATCAATTTAAATTGGGAAGATGACCTGGTAAAAGGAAGTTGCATTACGAATGAAGGTGAAGTAGTAAATGAACGGGTAAAAAGTTTGAGGTGAATTTTTCCGGTCCTATTTTCTTATTGATTTTTCAATTTATTAAAGGGTACTGATACGCAATTAAGAACCCGTAACAGAATTTTAAACTTTATTTTATTAATATGGATTCATTATTAAACTGGATCACTATCAATCAGCAGATCATCTATATCGTTATCCTGATGATATTTGTTGGTATTGAGGTAATAGGGCGTGTGCCGAGTGTCTTACATACTCCGCTAATGAGTGGTGCCAACGCAATTCATGGTGTGGTCATCATCGGTGCCATCATCGTAATGGGAAAAGCAGAGCCTGATAACTACCTGGCGTTGATACTTGGATTTCTGGCGGTAATAGTAGGGACTTTAAATGTGGTAGGTGGTTTTGTAGTTACGGACAGAATGCTTGAAATGTTCAAGAAAAAAAAGAAATAACCTGGCAATAATCCTGGTCCTTATATGATCAGGTCCGCTTTGATAGAATTAAAAATGGTGAAATGGAATTAAATGTTCTTACACTTTGTTACCTGGTTGGATCGGTTACATTTATTCTCGGATTAAAAATGTTATCCAATCCTGCTGCTGCCAGAAAGGGAAACCTGGTAGCCGCCGCAGGAATGACGATTGCAATATTGGGTACTATCTTTTTATATACTGATGAGGCCGGAAATAAATTACATAATTATGCCTGGATATTTGGTGGAATACTGGTAGGGGGTATTATTGGCACTTTGTCCGCAAAGAAAGTGAAGATGACGGCCATGCCCGAGATGGTCAGTATGTTTAATGGGATGGGTGGTGCTTGTGCTGCGTTAATTTCGATTGTTGAATTTAATCATATTGCCAATCCTGCTGCAGCTGAATTTGGAGCACAATATCAGAATGGTGCAGGTAAAGGAATGTTGTTGATCATTTTACTGGGATTAATAATCGGCTCAGTATCATTTGCAGGTAGCATGATCGCCTGGGGGAAGTTAAATGGGAAAGTAAAAGACTTTTCTTTCCAGGGCCAGCATATTTTTAATATTGTTTTGTTGTTGGTCATACTCGGACTTGCCTCCTACCTGATAGGTTGGATGCCGGACAACAGCATGATCATATTTTTTATTGTATTCTTATTGTCCTTATTATATGGCGTCTTTTTTGTTTTTCCCATTGGCGGGGCCGATATGCCGGTAGTTATTTCCCTTTTAAATTCTTTCACTGGTGTAGCAGCGGCATGTGGCGGTTTTCTCTATGATAATAAAGTAATGCTTACGGGAGGAATTCTTGTAGGGGCAGCAGGTACTTTATTAACGATATTGATGTGCAAGGCCATGAACAGGTCCTTATTAAATGTGTTAATTGGTTCTTTTGGCGGTGGTTCAAAAGCCGTTTCTGCCGACGCTAAGGACCAGGGGCATTATAAAGAAATTAACTTAAGTGATACGGCTGTAGTTATGAGTTATGCCAATAAGGTTATGATCGTTCCCGGATATGGATTGGCCGTAGCTCAGGCTCAGCATGCCTGCCACGAACTGGAAAAAATATTGGAAGAAAAAGGTGTTATAGTAAAATATGCTATCCACCCGGTAGCAGGGCGTATGCCCGGCCACATGAATGTTTTGCTGGCCGAAGCCGATGTTCCTTATGAAAAGTTGCAGGATATGGAACAGGCCAATGAAGAATTTTCAACTACGGATGTGGTATTGGTTTTGGGGGCTAATGATGTAGTAAACCCGGCAGCAAAAAATGATGTCTCTTCGCCAATCTATGGAATGCCTATTCTGGATGTAGAGCTGGCAAAATATTGCATAGTCAATAAACGTAGTATGAAACCTGGCTATGCCGGCATTGAAAATGATCTTTTCTTTCAACCCAAAACTTCAATGCTTTTTGGGGACGCAAAAAAAGTATTGCAGGACCTGATTACAGAAATCAAAAATTTATGATACTATCTGCCCCTGCAGGTTTTACATCCAATTTAATGAAAAAATTTTCCTGTTGCTTATTGCATATTTAGTTTTATTCAGTTTGATCAGGAATAATATTGGATTGAAGTGGCGTGTTGAATTGAAATTTAAATGCCGCGGTAGATGTATCAATATATTTTTTGTCATTGAAACCGCAATGCTTATCTGCTGGTGATTGATAAGGCTCCCGAAAAGTTATTGGGTTAAAAATAAAAACAAGGGACAGGTAGTGTTATATTTCCGGGTTTGTGGTTCAAAATAACCGCAGCGATGATTTGCGGATGATTAATAAAGCGGATCTGTGTGGCAGGATAAGTTTTATTCCTGACCAGTATCAATCAGATTGATTTACTGGATGTTTAATAAAATAGCAAATATGGTACGATTAAGTTTTTCGTTGCTTCTCCTTTTTTCATTATTCTTTGCCCGTGCTCAAAACGTAATGGGCTTTACTGAAATCAATGCCGCTAAGCAAATTGAATGGGAAAAACAATTTGATGCTCAACTCAACGCTGCAAGCCAGGAGGAATGGATGAAATTTCTGACTTCACATCCTCACCATGTTGGAAGCCCGCAGGCTAAAGCCAATGCTGATTATATGGTAGCTCTCTTCAAACAATGGGGTTATCAAACGGAGATAGCGGAATATTTTGTTTTATTTCCAACACCCAAAACCAGGCTATTGGAACTCACAGGTAAAAAGCCATATAAAGCAAAATTGCAGGAGCCCATGTTAGCAGCGGATAGAACATCCGGCCAAAAAAATGAACAATTACCTCCTTACAATGCCTACTCACCTGACGGGGATGTTACTGCTCAATTGGTTTTTGTAAACCGGGGCGTGCCGGCCGATTATGAGGAATTGGAAAGAATGGGTGTTGATGTAAAAGGAAAAATTGTGATCGTTAAATATGGAGGTTCATGGCGGGGTATTAAACCAAAGGTGGCAGCAGAGCATGGAGCTATCGGGTGCATTATTTATTCTGATCCTGCGGACGATGGTTATGCCAGAGGTGATACTTATCCTGAAGGCGGTTATCGTCCGGCCAATGGTGTACAAAGAGGTTCTGTGATGGATATGCCGGTAGCACCCGGAGATCCGCTGACTCCGGGTTATGGCGCTGTAAAAGATGCAAAGAGGCTGCATATTAAAGAGGCCACAACGATCATGAAAATTCCTGTGTTGCCCATCTCATATGAGGATGCATTACCCTTATTGCAATCCCTGCAGGGTGAAGTAGTGCCAGCATCCTGGAGAGGTGCCTTGCCAATCACATATCATACGGGTCCCTCCATTGAAAAGGTACATTTGAAACTAACTTTTAATTGGGACATAAAGCCATTGTATAATGTAATTGCAAAAATTTCCGGAAGTGAAAGACCGGATGAATGGGTGATTGCCGGTAATCATCATGATGCATGGGTCAATGGAGCTGAAGATCCTATCAGTGGAATAGTGGCCGAACTGGATGCGGCCAGGGCGATAGGAGAATTAGTAAAAAAAGGACTTAAGCCAAAACGTACAATAGTATTTTGTGCATGGGATGGTGAAGAACCTGCATTATTAGGGTCAACTGAATGGGTAGAAGATCACCAGCAGGAATTGAAGGAAAAAGCAGTAGCCTACATTAACACAGATGGAAATAGCCGTGGATTCATTAACGCAGGGGGTTCGCATATTTTTGAACCATTCTTTAATGAGATCATAGAGCAGGTGATGGATCCGCAAACGGGCGTTTCGGTAAAAGAAAGAAGATATGCCCACACTATTGTAAATGCAGACAGGACAACCAGGACAAAAATTTACGGGGATAAGGAAATGAAATTATCTGCATTGGGTGCCGGAAGCGACTGGGGCGGTTTTTTACAGCACCTGGGTATATCATCTATCAATGTGGGATTTGGCGGAGAGGCTAATGGCGACCAGTATCATTCTGTCTATGATTCATACGATCATTTTAAACGGTTTATAGATCCGGGCTTTCAATATGGCATTGCCTTATCCAAAACTACAGGACGAATTATGTTGCGTCTTGCCAATGCTGATGTGTTGCCGGTGGATTTCAATAGTTTTTATAAAACAATGAACGAATATATCACGGAAATAAAAACGTTACTGGAGCAGTCAAGAATTGAAACAGAAAGCGAATTGAAAATGCATAAGGAAAAATTGTTTGATCTTGCTAAGGATCCTACTAAAATTTATAATGCACCCGCAATTAATGAAACGGTACCTTACCTCAACTTCAGCAGCCTTGAGAATACAATAGAGCAATTAAAAAAAGCAAGTGAGGAGTTTAAACAATTGTATAAAATGGCCACAAATTTGGATGAAGCCAGGCAAATAAAATTGAACCATATTTTATACATGGCAGAAAGAAGTTTATTGCAAGTAAAAGGATTGCCAAGAAGACCATGGTACCGACACCAGGTATATGCTCCGGGATTTTATACCGGTTATGGTGTTAAAACGGTTCCCGGTATCAGGGAAGCAATTGAACAGCGTTATTGGGAGGAAGCACAGGAAAATATTGAACGGGTTGCAAAAACTATGGTAGCTTATACGGCTCAAATTAGAGAGGCCGTCAATCTAATGAAATGAATGGCCATATTAATTAGTGGGCTTACGGAAAGGTTGTAAACCTTGTTCGTTTCAAACCTTTATTGCTAGTTATATGAAATTACCCGCAACATTCATATCATCACTGGAAGGATTGGAAGGATTCGATCAGGATGCCTTTGAAAAAGTACATGCATCTGGTGATCAAATAACTTCAATAAGAATAAATCCCTTAAAGTCGTCATCGATAATAAATGAAGATTGCTTTACAGGAGATCCTGTTCATCCATCAATTGGTGTCAAACCAATACCCTGGTGTGGTTGGGGTTATTATCTCGAAATACGTCCTTCCTTTACTTTCGATCCCCTTTTTCATGCAGGATGTTATTATGTTCAGGAAGCCAGCAGTATGTTCCTGGAACAAGCATTGTTACAAACTTCAGATCTTACCAAACCATTAAAGGTGCTGGATTTGGCTGCTGCTCCCGGCGGTAAATCCACGCATATTCAATCATTGATTTCAAAAGATAGTTTGTTGGTAAGCAATGATGTCATCCGTTCCCGGGGAAATATTTTGAAAGAAAATATTATCAAATGGGGATGCAGCAATGTGATGGTTACTAATAATGATCCCAGGGATTTTGCGAAACTCGAAAATTATTTTGATGTAATTGTTGTAGATGCTCCCTGTAGTGGTAGCGGATTGTTTCGCCGGGAACCGGCGGCAATTGAAGAATGGAGTTTGAACAATGTGCAATTATGTAATCAACGCCAACAAAGAATTATTGCTAATGTATGGCCGGCTTTAAAAAAGGATGGGGTTCTGGTTTATTCAACTTGCTCTTATTCCAGTGAAGAAAATGAAGAGATAATAAGCTGGATGGCGGGGCAACTATCCGGAGAAATTTGCCATCTTACATTCGATACGGATTGGGGAATTGTACCATCGGGTGGGGGATATAGATTCTGGCCAGACAAAGTAAAGGGCGAGGGTTTTTTTATGGCTTGTATTCGAAAAAAAGATGGAGACAAAGAATCAATACATAAAATAAAAAGTAAGCCACTATTCGCCACAAGAAACGATGAGATGATCATAAAAAACTGGGCTGATACCAGCGCCAGTGATTTTATTAAATATAAGAATACTGTGTATTCCTGGCCTTCTGATCTTGTTAATGATTTCAGTTTGTTATTAAGTAACCTGGGGGTTATATATTCCGGAACGATTATTGGTGAAATAGTAAGAGAAAAACTGGTGCCTGACCATGCATTTGCACTGAGTAGCCAGGTTAGTAAATTGATTGAATCCAAAGCCTTGAATTACGGGCAAGCTATTAATTACCTGAAAAAAAATGATCTTCATTTAGAAAATTCATCAAAAGGATGGCAGTTGGTTAGTTTTAATGGGCACGCATTGGGTTGGATCAATGTTCTGAATAACCGGATTAATAATTATTACCCTAAGCACAGTAGGATTTTAAAAGACTTATAACAGCATTCAAATTAGAAAATTCACATCTTTGACTATCAAATTCGCTTATCATGAAGAAACTGCTTGCTTTATTTATTTTATTCAATTTTGTTGCCATTGTTGTACAGGCCCAGCAGGGTGAGTTGATCATAAGAAATGGGAACAAAGGTTTATACATTGACCATAAAGTAACACCCAGCCAGGGACTGTTTTCCATTGGGCGTTTATACAATGTGCATCCGAAATATATCGCCAGTTTTAATAATATGGATTTGAATCAAGGATTGGATATCGGTCAGTTTATCCATATCCCATTAAGCGATACTAATTTTTCACAGCAGTCAAAAAAAGGTCAGCCTGTATATTATATCGTAGGGCCAAATGAAGGATTATTAAAAGTAAGCAATGCGAATAATAAGGTGACCATGCAAAAACTTAGAGATTGGAACGGCCTGACCAGTGATAACATGACTGCTGGCAATAAACTCATAGTTGGTTTTTTGGTGGTGGAAGATGCAAATGCGGCGCTTTCTAAAAACCCGGTTCAGCAACAGCCTTCAAAACAGCAGGAAACAACAGTAGTAAAACAAATCAGCGAAAAAAAATTGCCGGAAAGCAGCGAAAAGGGCGGGGATAAGCAAGTAGTAAAATCAGTGGTCACAGAAAATAAGGCTGCAAATGATGATCCTGCAATTTCACCGGTAGAACAGGTGAAGAAGCCGGAAATAAAAAAAGCGGAACCTGTATTTGCAAGAGAAACAGGAAATGGCCCGGTAGAGGGAGAAGGGTTTTTCAGCCGGCATTATGAACAGCAACTAAAAGAAACTCCTGCATCAAAGAATAACGCTGTTACTGCAGGCATTTTTAAAACTACAAGCGGATGGCAGGATGCTAAATATTATTTGTTGATAGATAAGGTAGCTACAGGAACCATTGTAAAGGTGATCAATCCCGATAATAACAAAATCATATACGCTAAAGTGCTGGGAGAAATGAACGGTATTCGTCAAAACCAGGGTTTCGATATACGCATCAGCAATGCTGCTGCATCCACGTTGGGAATTACTGAGACAGATAAATTTATTCTCCAGGTAAACTATTAAACTGCGTATTGTACCTACTCAAAATCTGTAGCCACGAAGAAATTCTTCTGCACTCATTCTTTTTTTTCCTTCCAATTGTAAATCCATTACAAGTATGTACCCATTTTTGCAGGCAAATTTTAAAAAGGTCTTCCCATCTGTTTCATAGCTACCAGGGTCTGCTTCGTCCGGTAAACCCGAAAAATATTCTTTTTCGCTACGGTATATTTTAAGCAATTTGTTGTTTAAATAAGTAAATGCCCCGGGAAAGGGGGAGAGGCCTCGTATAAGATTGTGAACTTCATCAACGGATTTATTAAAATCTATCCTGCAAGTTTCTGTGTGGATCTTGGGTGCATGTTTTAACCGGGCTTCGTGACTTCCGGTTTGTGAATCTACCTCTTTCAATTCCTTATTGATGATGGTGGATTGCTTTGTTTCCGTTAAACTTCCTTCTGCCAATCCCTTTACCGATTTTACTAATAGTTGCGCACCTATCTCTTTCATTTTATCGTGTACATCTCCTGCTGTTTCATTTTCACCAATCAAAAAGGATTCCTGCATTAAAATGTCACCGGTGTCAATTTCATGCTTTAGTTTAAAGGTTGTTACTCCGGTTTCTTTTTCCCCATTGATCACGGCCCAATTGATAGGTGCTGCACCCCTGTATTGCGGCAACAAACTTCCGTGCAGGTTGATTGAACCCATCCCCGGCATATTCCATACCACTTCGGGTAACATGCGGAAGGCAACAACGATTTGCAGGTCGGCCTGTAATGATTTTAATTCTGCAAGAAAGTCGGGGTTTTTTAATTTTTCAGGTTGAAGAATTTTAATATTATGTACAACTGCATATTTCTTTACGGCACTTTGTTGCATTTGCATTCCTCTTCCGGCAGGTTTATCCGGAGCGGTAACCACGGCAACAATACTGTAGCCGGCTTTTACCAAGGCATCTAAAGAAGCAACAGCAAATTCAGGTGTACCCATGAATATGATACGGAGTGAATGCAGCGCCAGGTTAAAGGTAGCAGGTCCAGTATCTCTTTGTTTTATCTGGTATTGAATCATGGCTGCGAAGTTAGCAAACCAGTTGAAATGAGCCGGAACTGCCTTTGTTATATAAATTGAAACAGGCCTGCCCGGCTTAATAACCCGATCGATTTTTTTTTATACCCGGTTATTTATGTATTAGTAAATCTATTTGATAAACCTCTATCTGTTAAATAAAATTTATCTTCGTCATTCTTCTTTGAGTTGAGTAACGATTGCTCCGCCCTGAGCATTTTAAAAATAAATAACCAGTATGGCAATTAGGGTAGCGATCCGGCACAAAACAGTTTATTCTTACGATCGGTTAGTTGCAGTTTCTCCGCATGTTTTCCGCTTGCGACCTGCCGTTCATTCACGTACAGCAATTGAATCGTATTCATTAAAAATTGAACCCAATGAGCACTTCATTAACTGGCAACAGGATCCGTTTGGTAATTACCAGGCCAGGGTTGTATTTCCAGAAAAAACAAAAGAGCTGAAGGTTGAAGTAGAAGTGATCGCCAATTTAGTCAGCATTAATCCTTTTGATTTCTTTGTAGAGGAGTATGCTGAAAATTTTCCATTTCAATACCAGGGTCAGTTGCCAAAAGAACTGGTACCCTATCTCGAAATAAAGGAAACCGGACCCCGCCTCCTGCAATGGATAGAGGGCATTGATAAAAGCAAAAAAACTATCAATGATTTCCTGGTTTATCTCAACCAGAAATTAAATAAGGATATCAACTATTCCATACGTATGGAAGCAGGAGTGCAAACCTGTGAAGAAACTTTAGAAAAAGCATTAGGCTCCTGCAGAGATACAGCCTGGTTATTTGTTCAAATATTACGTCACCTGGGATTGGCTGCCCGGTTTGTATCCGGCTATTTGGTTCAATTAAAATCGGATGAAAAATCGCTGGACGGACCTTCCGGACCTGAAAGTGATTTTACTGATCTTCATGCATGGACCGAAGTATATATTCCCGGTGCAGGCTGGATTGGCCTCGATGCTACTTCAGGATTATTTGCAAGTGAAGGACATATTCCGCTGGCTTGCACACCTGATTATGCAAGTGCTGCACCTGTAGTTGGCGCAACTGATAAATGCGAAGTTCAATTCTTTTTTGAAAACTCAGTAACAAGAATTCATGAAGATCCCCGGGTTACCAAACCATATACAGAGCAACAATGGTTAGCTATAAACGCATTGGGTCAACAGGTGGATATAGACCTGGAGGCAGGTGATGTGCGAATGACGATGGGTGGTGAACCCACTTTTGTTTCTATTGATGATATGGAATCGGCGCAATGGAATACTACTGCCGACGGAAAAGAAAAGCGGTTGTTGTCTCACGATCTTATATACCGGTTACGTGAGAAATTTGGTCCTGATGGGTTGATTCATTATGGCCAGGGTAAATGGTATCCCGGTGAGCCTTTACCCCGCTGGCAATACGGATTATTCTGGAGAAAGGATGGCTACCCTGTATGGAAGAATATTAACCTGGTAGCACATGAAAAAACAACCCGGGTATATACACATACTGATGCAAGGGAGCTCGCCATTGAATTAGCTAAGCGCCTGGCAGTGGATCCGGAAAATGTTTCTCCGGCCTATGAGGATGTTTTTTATTTTTTATGGACAGAAGGAAAGAACCCGGTTAATATTGATCCATTAAAAGGAAACCTGAATGATCCGCAGGAAAGGCGCACCTTAGCCCAATTGCTTAACCAGGGTTTGGGAGAACCCGTTGGTTATGTACTTCCGCTTCAATGGAACTACTGGAATGATAAATGGAAAAGCTGTAAATGGATATTTAACCGGGATTATCTTTTTTTAATACCCGGCAATTCTCCTATAGGCTTACGCCTGCCATTAGAATCGCTGCCTGTACAACCTAAAGAGAAAAAAATACAAAGGGTTGAAAGAAGTTTATTTGAAGAGTTACCTGCGCTTGATCACTTTCATGAAACCATAGCATCAAGATATGGATTAATATCTGAACACCAGGCTACACCAAAACATCACCAGCAGCCCCAACTGGCAGAAACAGCGACAAAAGATAAAAAGAAGAAAAACCCCTGGGAAATTGAAGAAGAATATCCTGAAATTGAAATAGAGTATGAGGTAGAAACCATCAGAACAGCGCTGAATGTTGAAGTAAGAGAAGGCAAACTATATATTTTTATTCCACCCATGGATTGGCTGGAGCAATATTTAGATATTATTGCTTCCATTGAAGCTTCAGCTTCTTTTTTAAATCTCCAGGTACGAATTGAGGGATATGAACCACCACGGGATAACCGGATGGAAAGATTGGTGGTGTCGCCAGATCCCGGGGTTATTGAAGTAAATATTCATCCGGCAAATAATTGGACAGAACTCTGCCATCATACCGATACGTTATATGAACAGGCCCGGCTTTCACGACTGGCAACGGAGAAATTTATGCTGGATGGCCGGCATACAGGAACCGGTGGCGGAAATCATATCACCATTGGTGGTTCCTCGCCAGGCAACAGCCCTTTACTTCGCAGGCCCGATCTGTTGCGGAGCCTGATCACTTTCTGGCAACACCATCCCGGATTATCGTATTTGTTTTCCGGATCGTTTATCGGACCTACCAGCCAGGCACCACGATTTGACGAAGGGCTGGAAGATAGTTTATATGAAATGGAAATCGCCTTTAGCCAGGTACCTGAAAATGAATTTATTCCATTCTGGATAACCGACAGAGTATTTCGTCACTTACTAACGGATATCACGGGTAACACACATCGTTCTGAACTTTGTATTGATAAATTATATTCTCCCGATTCATCGGCAGGGCGCTTAGGTATTTTAGAGTTCAGGGCTTTTGATATGCCGCCACATAAGCGAATGAGTTTGCTTCAAATGCTTTTGATCAGGGCCCTGATAGCTGCCTTCTGGAAAAAACCTTATAAACATAAACTGGTAAGATGGGGCACAGCTTTATATGATAAATATTTATTACCGCATTATGTGCAGGAAGATATGACCGACGTGGTAAGATACCTTAACGATGCCGGCTATGCTTTTGACGTTAGTTGGTTCAAACCATTTTTTGAATTTCGTTTTCCGCATTACGGTTCGGTGCGAATACAAAATATAGAAATGGAGTTGCGCATGGGCATAGAACCCTGGCATGTATTGGGAGAAGAAATGTCGCGGTC
Source organism: Chitinophagaceae bacterium (assembly GCA_041743125.1). Lineage (GTDB taxonomy): Bacteria > Bacteroidota > Bacteroidia > Chitinophagales > Chitinophagaceae > Terrimonas_B. The sequence goes on along the minus strand of JBGTNK010000171.1, from coordinate 16,384 downwards.
AGGTACAGCCAGGTTTGTTGATTCATCATTGGAAAAAGTACAGGTAAAGTTGAGAGGGATGACGGAAGGACGATACATTTTGTTATGTAATGGATATCGGGTACCCCTGACGGCCACACTTGTTAGTGGTGAATACGTTTGCGGCATTCGATATCGGGCCTGGCAACCGCCCAGTGCCTTGCATCCGACAATCGGAACGGATACACCATTAACTTTAGATATTATTGATACCTGGAACAGCAGGTCCATTGGTGGGTGCACTTATTATGTTTCGCATCCTGGTGGAAGGAGTTATGATACTTTTCCTGTTAATAGCTTTGAAGCGGAGTCAAGGCGTGTCAGCCGTTTTGGAAATACGGAACATAGTCAGGGGCCACAATTTATCCAGGTCAATTTAACAGGAGAGCTTCATTATGTTGAAAACAACCGGGAACCGTTTCTTTATGATGCGCCACCACCGGAGATGAACAACGAATTTCCATGTACATTGGATATGAGGCTGAAGAAGGCGGCAAAAAAATAGTTATTATAATGAAACAATAATTTTATCAGTTTTTGTTTCGGTATCAATTAACTGGAACATTGAGATTCGTTATATAAATTAACAGCAGGTAAAAGTTATTCCATGGGCTTGTGAGCAACGGTTATCAATTGACTTAACTTAAAATTTCTTAAATGAAAAAAGTAGCGTTGCACTGGCAAATACTCGCAGGTCTTGTTATTGGAATATTGTTTGGGTATTTCTTCCCTGAAAAAATCAGGTGGATTGAATGGATGGGAAATGTTTTTTTGAGGGGATTGAAAATGATTATTGTCCCTTTGCTTTTAACTTCAATTATGTCCGGGATCATCAATATTGGCAACCCTGCCAGCCTGGGCAAAATAGGGATGAAGACCATGTCCTATTACCTGGCATCCAGTTTAGCTGCTATCATTACAGGCCTGCTGGTGGTAAATATAATTCAACCTGGTACGGGTGCAGATCTTGGGTTTAACAAGGTAGTTGAAGGAATGGAGGAGGCTGTGGGTACTAATTTCAGTGATACACTGATAAATGTGGTACCTGAGAATATTTTCCGGGCTTTCAGCAATACCGATATGCTTTCGGTTATTTTCTTTGCTTTCCTCGCCGGTATATTCACCACCCGGTTACCTGAAAATTATTCAAGAGTGATCAGTATAGGAGTTAATGCCGGGTTTGAACTGATCATGAAGATCACCCAATTTGTGATCCGATTTACTCCCCTAGGTGTGATGGCGATAATAGCTAAAGTGGTCAGTGATAACATGAGCGAGCCGGGCGCCCTGGCCGGGGTAGTGCAACGATTGGGATTATATATGCTGGCAGTCATCCTTGCCCTGGGCATTCACGCACTCATCACATTACCTGTTGCCCTTCGGGTTATTGGTGGCATTAATCCATTGAAACATTTCAAGGCAATGAGCACACCACTTGTTACTGCATTTTCTACATCCTCGTCTTCAGCTACACTTCCTCTCACCCTGGATGCAATTGAAACAAAAGCCGGTGTATCCAATAAAGTAAGCAGTTTCGTTTTGCCTCTTGGCGCTACGGTTAACATGGATGGTACTGCCTTGTATGAATGTATTGCTGCCATGTTTATCGCCCAGGCTTATGGCATTCATTTATCATTACCTGAACAGATATTGGTTGTATTTACAGCCTTGCTTGCTTCCATAGGTGCAGCAGGCATTCCTATGGCCGGGCTTGTCATGATCACCGTTGTGTTGTCTGCTGTAGGGCTACCACTGGAAGGGGTAGGATTGATCATTGCCGTTGACCGCATCCTTGATATGTTCCGCACGTCCGTAAATGTATGGAGTGATACTTGCGGTACGTCCATTATTGCTGTATCTGAAGGAGAGAAATTGAAAACCAGTATATAGACAATTTACTCAGGGCATAAATTCCGTGGTTTTAAACTCTTGGACCGCTTCAATATAGAATATGTTCATGGATGATTCTATCAATCAAATGCATTATCCCATCCATCCTGCTTCAACTTATCGATCTTATTGATTACAGAACTATTTAATTCCTTTTTATAGTCTATAATTTTTTGGGAGATATTCTTGTCTGATACTGCGATAATTTGCGCAGCCAGGATACCCGCATTCTTAGCTGCGTTCAATGCTACAGTAGCTACAGGAACGCCTTCCGGCATTTGAAGTATGGATAAGATGGAATCCCATCCGTCAATTGAATTGGAAGATTTGACCGGCACTCCAATGACCGGGAGCGTAGTAATAGAGGCTATCATTCCCGGGAGATGTGCCGCACCACCTGCGCCAGCAATAATGACTTTAAGCCCTCTTTCCATGGCTTTTTGTGCATACTCAACCATGCGCAATGGAGTGCGATGGGCGGAAACGATTGTTACTTCATGAGGTACCTGGAATTGTTTTAATATTTCAGATGCCTTCTGCATAACCGGAAGATCACTATCGCTGCCCATGATGATGCCTACTTGTGGATTCATGCAGCAAAGAAACAGGAAATAATTGTGTTAGACAAAGTGCAATACTTTGCCTGGTAATGCGATTGATTGATTATATAGCCGGGCATCATCATACGCCATCAATAAATTAAAGTAATTGTGATCTTAATGGAAAAAGAAACTAATAATGATTATTCTATTATCTCACCAGATCGCCCTTCAATCGCAACAATTCGGTTTCTGCTAATTTGGTTGCATAGCGTGCCGCGATCAAGCGGTTATTTGCAGTCTCAAGGCTATTCTGTGCTTCTCTTAATTGTACCAGTGTGGCAGCTCCTAACTTATAAGTTTGAAATACGATGTCAACATTTTCCCTGGCTAATAAAATATTTTCTTCCTGTAGCGCAAGTGCTTTTTTTTGAAGCTCATAGGTCTTGAATGCATTGATCACATTGAAATTAATTAGTGAGCGTTGGTTTTCATAAACTAATTGCTGGTACTGAATATCCAATTGCGCCTGCTGAATTAAACGCTTTGTATTAAAACGATTGAAGATGGGGACTGAAGCAGTAAATCCGTAATTAAGCCCATTGAATTGGTTAAACAAAGGGGAGAAGGGATTGATGACTTTTTTATTATCTGTCCGGCTGTAATTGTAGGCCGAGTTAAAAGACAATACGGGGAATCGTTCTGCCTTTCTTTCCTTCAACGTGAACCCTGCGATATCAATATTTTTTTGGGCGATCAATAACAACGGATTATTTTTTTCAATATCTGACTGGATCTCCCCCAGGCCTATAGCCGTATTTAATGGGATCGAATCACTTACTAAAAAAGATGTTCCGGCCGCTACATTCATTACCTGGTTCAACTGTTCTTTTAGCTGATCTATTAATGTTAATTGCTCAAGTTGCAGAGTTTTTTGTTCATTGAGATCTACTTTGCTTTGCAACAGGTCGGGTTTAATGCCGGTTCCAATATCCAATTTATATTGAGAAAGCCGGACTCTCTCTTCATTTAAAGTGATCTGTTCTTCCACTGCTTTTAATTGCTGTTTTTGCCTGACGATATTATAATAAGTGGAGATCACGTTGGCAATACTATTTACAACCTGGTTTTTAATACCCAATGATCCCAGTTGTATAAACTCAGCCGCTTTATCACGGGTGGCAAACATTTTTAGTCCATCAAATAAGGTCCAGTTCAGCGCCATTGAAGCGGCTGAATTATGAGAACGAATATTTTTCTGCTCTCTCTTGGAACCATCGGCCAGTGTTTGCCGTTGGTTGTTATTGTTCCAGGTAGTTCCCAGGTTGCCATTTAATGTAGGTAAGAAGGCTGCATTACGAAAGGAATAATCCAATGCAGCCACCATTGAATCATTTTTTGATAATTGAATGTCGTAATTATTTTGCAAAGCTGTTGCTATTGCTTCTTCAAGCGTCAGCATCTTTTGTGAAGAAGCAGGCAGGCTACCTACTATCGAAAAGATGAGAACGAAAACATTTATTAGTTTATTGTTCTGAAGATTTTTATGACATGATAATCCCGAAGTGGTAATATCCGAATCCCTGTCTTTGGCCTGGTTCGTAGTATCGTATTTGCTCATAAAATAATCAAGCGATGAACGAAGAGTCGCAACAGACGATGAAAACAATAACACGGCCCGGCGCATTAATTTCTTATTACCCATATTTCCTTACAATTAGTCATTTTCAAATGCAGATGATATTAAACCGTGTGTGGTAAAGGTTCCTGTGGTGATAGCTGAGCTTCTTCTTTTAAAGTTGGATAAAGTTTTTCCATTTCACTTTTCTTTTTTGGGCTCGACATATACGTGTACATAGCAGGCAATACATAAAGGGTAAGGATCAATGAGAATAATATACCACCAACTATCACAACACCTAAAGGAATACGGCTGGTAGCAGCAGCTCCTAAAGAAAGAGCAAGTGGTAATGCACCCAGGGACATGGCGAGACTGGTCATCAAAATAGGCCGCAAGCGTTGTGTGGCGGAATAGATAGCCGCCTCTCTTTTTCTCATACCATTCAATCGATTCTGGTTCGCAAATTCAACAATGAGGATCCCGTTTTTAGTCACCAGTCCTATGAGCATGATCATTCCGATCTGGGAAAAAATATTCAATGTGTGGCCTAAAATAGATAGGGTCAATACAGCGCCAGCTATGGCAAGAGGAACCGTTATCATGATGATAAGCGGATCTACAAAGCTTTCAAACTGTGCCGCAAGAATTAAGAATATTAATCCTAACGCCAGCAGGAAGGCAAAAGTGGTATTGCTGCTGCTTTCCTGAAAGTCTCTTGATGAGCCTGATAAGGAAGTGGCAAATGTATCATCCAGTAATTTATCAGCGATGGCCTGCATTTCGTTGATACCGTCTCCAATTGTTTTTCCGGGAGCCAGGCCGGCAGAAATTGTAGCCGATTTATAGCGGTTAAAATGGTAAATGGTTGGAGGCGTATTAGACTCTTCTACAGATACAAGATTGTCTATGCTGATCATTTCTCCCCTGTTATTGCGGACAAATAAAACCTTCAGGTCATCCGGATCATCCCGGTTACCACGGGCTACCTGGCCCATCACCTGGTACTGCTTTCCATCTTTTGTGAAATAACCCAACCTTCGGTTACTGTAGGCTAATTGCAATGTTTCTGAAATATCACTTACACTTACGCCTAACTCACTAGCTTTTAACCGGTCAATCTGCACCCGCAATTCGGGCTTATTAAATTTAAGATCTGTATCCACTTGTTCCAGCACATCGCTTTTACTAGCTTCTTCCAAAAACTTCGGCAGTATCTGCGTAAGTTTTGAAAAATTATTGTTTTGAATAACGAAAGCAACCGGTTGACCACCTCTCCGGCTCACGGATATCGTTTGTTCCTGTATGGCGAAAGCCCGACCTTCATTATACCTGGGCAGGTTGCGGTTCACCATATTGACAATTTCCTCCTGCGATCTTTCCCTTTTATTGGGATCTACTAAGGTTACTCTTACAAATCCGGTATTTGCATTTCCTGATCCTGAAAACCCGGGTGAGGTAACACTTAATACCGTTACTTTTTCGGGAATAGAATCTATCATCAGGTTTGAAACCCGATCTACATACTTATCCATGGCATCAAAGGAAGTTCCTTCGGGCCCTTGTAGCTGTAAGCGGAACTGGCTGCGGTCTTCCATGGGGGCCAATTCTGATTTCAAATTACCTCCCACAAAAAAAATGATCAATCCGCAGGCTCCAATAACGATAAATGATATCCAGCGAACTTTCACAAATTGGGTAAGCGATTTCTGGTAACCATTTTCCATGCCGCGGAAGAAAGGCTCTGTTTTATTATAAAGCCAGGAATGACTATGAATATTTTTCTTACTTAGCTTTACATTTAGAACTGGCGTTAAAGTAAGAGAAACAAACGCGGAGATCAAAACGGCGCCAGCAACCACAATACCAAATTCCCGGAATAAACTGCCTACAAAACCTTGTAAAAAAATGATGGGAAGAAATACCACGGCCAGTGTTATTGAAGTAGCGATTACGGCAAAATAAATTTCTTTTGATCCTTCCTTGGCCGCCTGCCATTTTCCCATACCCTTCTCCATTTTCTTATAAATATTCTCCGTTACTACAATGCCATCATCTACCACTAAGCCGGTAGCAAGTACAATTGCAAGAAGAGATAATACATTAATTGTATAACCCATCAGGTACATTATAAAAAATGCACCGATCAATGAAACGGGAATATCAATCAGGGGCCGCAGAGCTATCAGCCAATCGCGGAAAAAAAGATAAATGATAAGTACAACCAGGAAGATAGCGATAAACAAAGTTTCCTCTACTTCGGCAATAGATTTTTTAATGAATTTGGTTTGGTCCAGGGCGATGTTGATCTTAATATCCTCCGGCACATCTTTTTTTATTTGCTCCAGTCTTTTATAAAATTCATCAGAGATCTCTACATAATTTGATCCGGGCTGAGGTATTAAGGCCAGGGCAATCATAGGAATGGCACTTTCTTTTAAAGCGCTTTCTTCATTTTCCGGACCCAATACTACTTCGGCTATATCCCTGATCTTTATATCGGCGCCACCCACATTTTTTACAATCACATTATTAAAATCTTCCTCCGTATTTAACCGTCCAAATGTGCGGACATTAAGCTCTGTGGCATTGCCGGATATTTTGCCGGATGGCAGCTCCACATTTTCCCTCAGCAGAGCGGCCTGCACATCACCCGGGGTCAATCCGAAACCGGTTAATTTCGTAGGGTCGATCCAGATACGCATAGCATATCTTTTTTCACCCCATATTTGAATGCCGCTTACTCCCGGAATGGTTTGCAATCTTTCTACCAAAACATTGTTGGCATATTCTGTTATTTGTAATTGATTGCGGGTATTGCTTTGCACCGTCATGGAGAGTATTGCATCAAATCCCGCATCGGCTTTAGTAACCACGGGAGGAGCTTCCAGGTCGGGGGGGAGTGATCGTAGTGCCTGTGATACTTTGTCCCGCACATCATTGGCAGCCGCTTCAAGGTTTATTTCCAGGTCAAACTCTACATTAATACTGCTGGTTCCGTTGCTGCTGGACGAGGTAATATTTTTAATGCCTGCAATCCCGTTAATTGCTTTTTCTAATGGCTCGGTGATCTGGGTTTCTACAATATCAGCGTTGGCTCCGGCATATGAAGTACGTACCCCAATATTTGGTGGGTCTATGGCCGGGTAATCCCGGATACCCAAAAATTTGAATCCAATCACGCCAAATACTATGATGATCAAATTCATTACAATGGCTAAAATCGGCCTTCGTAAACTCAATTCGGATATGTTCATTCTGATCTTTTTATTTCGTTTTTTCCAGGTCTCTTCAGGTTTCTATTCTCAACATTTGGAGCATTAGTTTTAGACTTATGCCAGTTATTTTTATTTTTTATAAGCCTTCAAACCGGGGCAACATTTATTGAAGGTTTACAATTTTGTTTATTTTAATCTTCGAGTCAGGTCTTATACTTAAAAGACCGGTCAGCACAATGGTATCTCCATTTTTCAAACCTTCGGTAATTTGAATTCTTGCAGAATCACGTATCCCCGTTTTAACATCATTAAATTTAGCAACGCCATTCTCGTATAAAATAACTTTCTTGACCCTTGCCTGCGGTATTACTGCCTGGGTGGGAATTAAAATGGTTGAAGGATCTGGCTCAAAGCTCAGTTGAACTTTGGCAAAAGTTCCCGGCAACAATTTATCATCTTTTGTAATTACTTCTGACCTTGCTTTCAGGCTACGGGTATTTTCAGCCACAGATGATTCAGTGGCGATGATTTTTGCCTTAAATTTTTTATCGGATCCTTCATAAGTAAATTGAACTATTTGCCCTACCCGCACCTGGCTGGTATACTTTTCGGGCACTGTAAAATCAAGTTTTAACTGGCTTGTTTGATTAATGACAGCAAGGATAGTTGTTGGGGTAACATAAGCTCCGGGACTAATATTCTTCAATCCTAGTTTGCCATTAAAAGGAGCTCTTATTTCCGTTCTTGAAATAGTAGTGCGGATAATATCTATATCTGCATTAATATTATTTACGTTGAGCAGGCTGGCGTCGTAATCTGCTTTGCTTATTCCTTGAATATTTAATAATTGAGCCGAACGTTCTTCATTCGTTTTTGCAATTTGCAACTGAACCTGAAGTTTTTTTAATTGTGCCTGCAAATCGGCGTCGTACAATTTAGCCAGCAAAGTTCCTTTTGTTACATACCGCCCTTCGGCCACATTCAGTCGTACAATACGACCCGAAACTTCAGGATGGATCTCAGTGGTTTCGTTGGCAATGATCGATCCGGGAACTTCAATGTTTACAGTAAAAGGCTCGGCTCTGACGATGTAACCGTCAACATTCATCAGCATTTGCCGGGGATTGCCTCCGGCCGGGGATACAATTTCTTTTTTATTTTTTTCCCCGCATGCAGCTAAAAGTATAACCAGAGCCGGAGCGATCGAATATTTTTTTAATGCAAATATTAATTCCACAGTTTTTTATTTATTTGGTTTTGGCTTAAAGGATATATTTTATGAATTAAAGGTAGCGGGAAGCCCGGCCTTTTGACGTCAAAAAGTGAAATGGCATGCGGTCAGATAGCGTTACTTTAAAAACGGTTTTATCAACGGACAAACGGCATCAGGATTTTGCTAACAATGTTTCTTTCACTTTGTTCGAAAGTTCCTGCCAATCCTGGTCGCCCTTATCAAGGATCGTCACATGTCCCATCTTACGGCCAGGCTTAGTTTGGTTTTTCCCATACAAGTGTACAAAGCTGTTACTGATAGATAAAATCTCTGGCAGGCCTTCATATTTAACTTCGCCGTTGAAGCCTTCTGACCCTATTATATTTACCATCATGGAAGGTGAAATGGCGGCTGTATTGCCTAAAGGATAACCCAGCATGATCCTCCAGAGCATATCAAATTGAGAGCAATAGTGCGCCTCAATAGTATGATGTCCGCTATTATGAACCCGCGGCGCTGTTTCGTTGACTAATACTTCCCCGGTTTGGTCAATAAATAATTCGATAGCAAATAATCCCGGGGAATTAAAATTTCTTGCTGTGGCCGTGGCGATGTTTTGTACAGTTAAAAGTGTTTTTTTATCCAGGCCGGCAGGACATACCTGGTAGTTCAGTTGATTAAGTGCTTTGTCGAACACCATTTCAACTGGCGGATATAATGCCGTATCCCCTTTTTCATTAATGGCAACCAATACGGCAATTTCCTTTTGGATGGCTACCATTTTTTCAAGGATCGAAGGACTATCAAAACCATTTGAAAAATCTTCCCTTGTATGGATGACCTGAACCCCCCGTCCATCATAGCCGCCTTCACCAATTTTTTGAACAGCCGGAAGAAATTCTTCCGCATTGCTTAATTCAGCAAAATCCCTGGTAACCCTGAAATCTGCGCTGGGAATGTTATGTTGTTTATAGTATTCCTTCTGATGTATTTTATTTTTGATAATTCTTAAAACCGATGGTCTGGGAAAAATTTTAATTCCCATGCTTTCTAATTTTTCTAATGCCTGGGTATTTACGTTTTCAATTTCAATGGTGAGTGCATCCAGGTTTTTACCAAAGGCCAAAACATCATCGTAATTTCTTATATCTCCTGTCGAAAAATGGTGGCAAAGGTGAGCAGCCGGACAGGCCGGGTCATTTTCCAGTACAAAAGTCTCAACCGGGTAATTAGCGGCGGCCTGCAGTAGCATCCTGCCCAACTGACCACCACCCAAAATTCCAATTTTTGGAAAGGCCATGGGCTGGTCTTTATTCGGAGAATTCAACATGGCGCAAAGATAGGCTGCCAGCTATTTGTTTACATTTTATTGCTGTGGCTATTATAAATTTGCATAATAATGCGCCCCGATTTTCTACATAAATTTTTTCCTGACCAGCGGATATGTTTCAACTTACTGATGGAGGCACTGGCTATGGATGCCTGGCTCCCTATGTTGAGAAGGATACGATAAGCCTTTTTAAGGCAAGTTAGTTTGCTGCTATTCTAAGTTTTATTATACCCAAAAAAAGTACTATGTCTGATCTATTATCACAGGGAAAAAAACAAAACATTGAAAAAGATTTTCTTCCCCTGGAAGGAACTGATTATGTGGAATTCTATGTAGGTAATGCCAAACAAGCTTCCCATTATTATATCACTGCCTTCGGATTTCAACCACTGGCCTATGCGGGACCAGAAACGGGAATGAAAGAAATAGCGAGCTATGCAGTTCGCCAGAATAAACTGACGTTTGTATTAACAACTACCCTTAGGCCAGGCAATGAAATTGCCGACCATATATATAAACACGGAGATGGGGTAAAAGCTATTTCCCTCCGGGTAAAGGATGCGGCCAGTGCCTGGGAAGAGACGACCCGCCGTGGGGCTAAAAGCTATATGAAACCAAAGCATTTAAAAGATGATGAGGGGGAAGTGGTCATGAGCGGAATTCATACTTATGGAGATACCGTACATTTATTCATTGAGCGGAAGAATTATAAAGGAGCCTTTCTTCCCGGCTATCAACCCTGGACTAATTCATTATTTAAGCAATCTGATGCAGGCTTGCTCTATGTAGACCATTGCGTAGGAAATGTGGATTGGAACGGAATGAATCCCTGGGTAAAATTTTATGAAGTCGTTATGGGATTCAAAAATATTCTCACTTTTGATGACAATGATATCTCTACAGAATATTCGGCTTTGATGAGCAAAGTAATGAGCAGTGGAAACGGGTTTGTTAAGTTCCCTATTAATGAACCTGCAGAAGGAAAAAAGAAATCGCAGGTAGAGGAATACCTTGAATTCTATAATGGGGAAGGTGTGCAACATGTTGCCCTTGCCACCAATGATATTGTGAAGACTGTAAAGGATTTAATGAGCCGGGGTGTAGAGTTTTTGCAGGTTCCTACTACCTATTATGATGATTTGCTGGACAGGGTGGGCCATATTGATGAGGATATCGATTCCTTGAAGGAATTAGGAATACTTGTAGACAGGGACAACGAAGGATATTTATTACAATTGTTTTCCAGGCCTGTAGAAGACAGACCGACACTTTTTTTTGAGATTATTCAACGGAAAGGGGCTCAAAGTTTTGGCAAAGGAAATTTCAAAGCTTTATTTGAAGCGATTGAAAGGGAACAGGAAGCCAGGGGTAACTTATAAAAATGAAATGCCTTTTTTACTATTGAGAAACTGCCAATAATAAGGATCGGCTCCGGAATATCTTAGGACTAGAAGATTTTCAATGATTTCGAAGTTGTTAAATTTTATTCAGACTTTGAATTCCACGCTTCTGTCAATATTCCGTGGACCTTATCTTTACACGTATCATCAGTACAATGGGAAATAATTTAAATGTCGGATCGTTAAAGGAATAGTTAGCATGAAAAACTTTCTTACAGCATTGGTTTTATTAGTGGGCGCCACAGTGGTTTCAGCCCAACTTTCATACAAAAATGGAGCAACAAATTCTGCGTTTATCAGTTACCAGAAATCTTTTGCACGCCCTGATGAATCATTCAGGCGAAAGGAAGACACCTTGCAAAAGCAATTTGAAGCCAGAAATTTACAATGGCCCGTAAAATATATGTACATCCGGTCTTTTAAATATGACAGCCAGTTAGAAGTTTGGGTAAAGAATGAATTGCAGGAATCTTTCAAACTTTTTAAAACTTATAAGGTTTGTGCTTTAGCGGGTACATTAGGCCCCAAAAGATTAGAAGGCGATTACCAGGTACCGGAAGGATTCTATTACATAAATGAATTCAATCCTCACAGCCAATATTATTTATCATTGGGTTTGAATTATCCTAATGTATCAGACAGAATATTAAGTGACTCCCTGAGGCCCGGCGGTGCCATTTATATTCATGGCAGTTGTGTTACTGTAGGTTGTATTCCTATTACTGACAAGCAGATTGACGAATTATATATACTGGCTGCGCATGCAAAAAGCCAGGGACAAGATTATATACCTGTTCATATTTTCCCTATCCGGTTCAATGTGGCAAGAAGCGTAAGGTTTCTTGAAAACCTGACAAAAGATGATGCGGTGTTAAAAAAATTCGTGGCCAGACTTGAAAATGCTTTTGATTATTTCGAAAAGCATAAACAATTACCGGTTGTTTTGATCAATGAGAAGGGAGAATATTCTATAAATGGCCAGACCACCGGTAATAAAACACCCGTTGTAAAAATTAATAAGCCAAGAGCGCCGCATAGAACCAGGGCCATTACCAACCTGGTTGAAGCTGTACATGAATGGCCAAAGTTTCCGGGTGGAGGCGAGGCATTTATGGTATACCTGGATAAGTTGGGAAATGGTTTGGTAGACCAACTGCCTGATGGTAGAAAGAAAGCCTACGTGCAGGTAGAATTTATTGTTGACAAAGATGGTGTACCAGTAAATTTTAAAGTGATAAGGGGAATGGATGATGAAGATTTCAATTATGAACTGACTTCCCGCCTGGAAAAAATGCCGGTATGGAAAGCAGCGATACTACATGATAAGCCTGTAGCAAAAAAAATGATACAGACCATTACAATTGATGCTGAGTGATTACCTACTTTATTACTAAAGTAAATCATCATAAAAATATATTTGTCAAACTTGCGATCTGTTCCTTTAGGATAAAATGATTGCTTCCCCTGGAACCTTCTATTATAAATCCCGGTTACTTATTAATATTTACCAATAATACGGTGCTGATAAACTTGGAAGCACTGTTAAGGAGCAGTTTGCTTATGTTAAAATAAATTCAAGTTTCTAATGATCTTGTCTTACGTTGATTTAAATTATCAAGCTATTTTCAGGAGTAGATTCTTTTTTCTTTTTCTTGCCATTAGAGCCCCAAAATTAAATACCCCGAAATTTCTCTAAAATTCTACTTTTGTCCCGTTAAAAAAAATCCCTGATCGCAAATACTCATTAAGTTCTCAATGACAAACTCATACCAGGACCTTGTACAGCAAACATTCAATTTCCCCCAGGAAGGCTTTGAAGTAAAAAATGAATACCTCCAGTATAACGGAGTAGATATAAAAGGGCTGATAGATAAATATGGCACGCCATTGAAATTAACGTACTTGCCAAAAATCAGTATGCAGATACAAAAGGCAAAAACTATGTTTGCCAACGCATTTAAAAAGCATAAATACGAAGGCAAATACTTTTATTGTTATTGTACCAAAAGTTCTCACTTTTCATTTATTGTAGAACAGGCATTGAAAAACGAAATACACCTGGAAACATCTTTTGCTTATGATATTGACATTATCAAAAAGCTGTATGAAAAAAAGAAGATCAACAAGGACATAAATATCGTTTGCAATGGGTATAAACAAAAGGAATATACAAGGCGGATCGCCAGCCTGCTAAATAGCGGATTTTCAAACGTAATTCCTGTACTGGATAATAAGGAGGAATTAAAGGAATATGCAAAAACAGTCAGGGTGCCGTTTAAATTAGGAATCAGGGTAGCTGCAGAAGAAGAACCCAATTTCCCTTTTTATACATCCAGGCTGGGCATTCGGGCCAAGGACATTCTTGAATTTTATGTGGACAGGATCGAAGGATATGAAAGCAAGTTCCAGTTAAAAATGTTGCACATCTTTTTGAATAAAGGAATAAAAGATGACATTTATTATTGGAGTGAATTAAATAAGATCATCAATCTCTATTGCCAGTTAAAAAAGATTTGCCCTGAGTTGGATTCTATTAATATCGGAGGCGGGTTTCCTATCAAGCATTCTCTGGGGTTTGAATATGACTACCAGTTTATGATTAATGAAATCGTCCGTAATATCAAGGCTGCCTGCAAAAAAGCAAAAGTGCCTATGCCTCATATTTATACCGAATTCGGCAGTTTTACTGTGGGGGAGAGCATGGCGCATATCTATAGTGTTATCGGGGAGAAAGTCCAGAATGACAGGGAAACCTGGTATATGATAGATTCATCCTTTATAACCACATTGCCGGATACCTGGGGCATTGGTGAAAAATTTCTGATGCTGCCCATCAATAAATGGGACGCGGATTATCAACGGGTGGTTTTAGGCGGAATTACTTGTGATAGTCATGACTATTATGATTCTGAAGAACATATTAATGAAGTGTTCCTGCCTAAAATAAATAATGGCGAACCCCTGTATGTTGGATTTTTTCACACAGGCGCCTACCAGGACCAGATAAGCGGTTATGGTGGAATTAAGCATTGCCTTATTCCTTCACCAAAACATGTGATAGTTGATTTTGATAGAAATGGAAAGCATGTGGATTGGTTATATGCTAAGCAGCAGACGGCTCAGAGCATGCTGAAAATATTGGGATATTCCAAATAACTTTTCTAAGGATGAAAATAAAAAAACCCTTTGCTATTATTTTCAACAAAGGGTTTTCGTTTTACTAATGGCGGTTTTTCTGATAATGTTTTTTATGCTCCTGTCTACCAAAACCCTTATTCCATTCATTGTACTGTTTGTGGTTGCGTGGAACCCTGATTATATTTGATCTGTCTAAATAATATCTGTTATCATTTCCACGCCAGTAAGTATTTCCGTTTATATTTCTGAAAGAATAACGTCCATCAGAATAACTGTTCATCGCAGCTCCCGGAGAAGAATGCATTACCAGGGAAAAAAGGGGGTGGCCATCCGAATAACGATCATTGTAAAAGTTTTGACGACCGGAACTACAACCCGCTAAAATAACCGTAGCCACAGTGGCCAGAACCGCTGATCCTATAATTTTATTTTTCATGTTGTTATATTTTAATTTAGAGACGGCAACATCATTCATAAAAATGCATAGAACTTGTTAAGATGAAATACCTGGTAATAATATTAACGACTATCTTTTTCTCTGGCCAATCCATTGGCCAGTCTACAGAGGATTCTATAAAAGCAACAATAAATACTCTATTTTATGCTATGAAAAATGCAGATCCATCTCTTTTTAGATCTGTATTTTCTGACAGTGCAGTAATGCAAACTATTATCCGGGATAAGAATGGTAAAACCATTGTAAAGACTGAAAATGTTCAGAATTTTGCTTCCTTTGTCAGCCAGTTAAAAAAGGATTCTGCGGATGAACGTATCCGGTTTGAAACAATAAAGATAGATGGCCCTTTAGCAATAGTTTGGACGCCATACAACTTTTATTTCAATGGTTTATTTAGTCATTGTGGGGTCAATTCGTTTCAACTGGTGAGGTTTGAAGAGAAATGGAAGATCCAATACCTGATAGATACCCGTCGCAAAAATAATTGTGATGTCGCCGGCAATTAAAATTCAATCTTAACAACTAACTCATGATCTTTTCTTCAGCCTGTATTTCCGGTTAACTTTAGGGCTATTGAAATAGTCATTCAATTTTTTCTCAGTCATGTCAGTAGGAATTTCAACAGGAATATCTACTAATTGTACCTGAACCTGTCTTAGTTCTTCACGGAGTTTTGTGGTCTTCCTGGATATATCGGCATCCTTTTCACCAATTACTATGTTATCATGCAACATATAATTTAGTCTTTTGATTGCCGACCTGACCACTGAAGCCTGGTTTTGTTCAACTGATTTGTTGGGAGCTGTTGCTTCCTTGATTGGTGTAAGAGCTACCCCAACACTAGGTAAAACTTTTCCGGTATTTTGAGAAGATTTGTTAGATGATGTATTTAATATGGTACCTGTTAGTGCAGAACTGGCTGCCGTAAGATCAAATCCCGTACGGGCTCTTTTGGTTCCCCTGATCTCCTTATCTAACTGGAAAAATACATATTGCAACTGCAAAACATAATACCTGATGGAACTGGTAACGGCTCCGTATTCCTGAAGCGCAAAAGGATAGTTTAAGGCATCTTTGACAATTAGCTTTACAATGGCAGTGTCTCTAACTTTAAACTTTGTGGTGCCAATGAAACGCAGTGAGACAGTTTTTTCTTTGCCGGGATCATTTTCAGAAACAAAGTCATAAGGAGGCGTCCAGGAAAATACATCATCACAATGTTTAACCAGTTTATAATCGTTGATGGGTATATTACTGCTAAAAAGAATTTCTTCTATCGGGAAATTCCCTGCCTCACATCCTACGCTAAAATCCACCGGTTTTCCTTCTTCTACAAATAGTGTATTGGAAACAGTAAACTTAATTTTGGGTTGTAAAATTTCAGTATTATAAAAAACCAGGGTTATGCTGGTATCAATTTTATCGGCAGGATCAGAAAGGTTTTGAACACCCAGCCTGATCAGATATTCATGATCATATTTTACTTTCCCGGAAAGAAAAAAAGACTTTTCTGCCTTAAAAGTAAGCAGTCCGTTTTTACCAATTTTCATTCCCAAAGGAGAA
>JBGTNK010000170.1:0-3067 GCA_041743125.1 Chitinophagaceae bacterium | reverse complement strand
GGTTTCTTTTTTGGGTTCTTTAGGCCGTGTGGGTCCTTCGTGCCCACGCTCACTCCACCTGATTGAGCATCCCTCAACAAAAAATGATTTGAAAAAGGGGGTTTCGGTTTTTCTTTCATTATCCGTGTGGGGGGGGGCAGTAGGGCGGCGCTTTGCTCCTTAAAACAACCCTAATTGATCCGACAAACTTACTTGCTTTTCAATAATTGGCTTACCTTGCCGCAATGCTTCTGCCCGTGTGTATATGGTTCCTGTGCTATTCCCATCCCAAAGGATAAATACAATGTCAGCTCGTTTTACAATTTCACGGTTCCTTACTAAAGGTGCCTTTATTCCATACCGCTTATAATCCGGTTTATATTCAGTCAAGTTTTTACCGTTTTCTTTAGCCCATCTGGCCGCCAGTGTATCCACTCCTTTTGCCCCTCCGCTTATCACTTGAGCAATTTCATTTTTATAAGGAACAAGCAATATTTGTAAGGCTGCATAGTTTCTAACCGTTGGGCTTCCAATAATGGCTGCAATCATACTTAAATATACCATTTTTAATAGTATAAATAAAGTATATTAATGCTTTTTTGTTGTATTTTGTAATCAATTTTATTTGAATAATTACATAATTATTAGTATATTTATGTATTAATTCAAAGAAATTCTAGTCAAAAAATGCCAGCTTTTATGAATTCATTCTCTGAAATGAAGGAGCTAATCGTATGTCAAATGCAAGCGGCTCAAAACTTAGTAGTCGATTACCAGCATCTAAAGCAACATGCCGGCAGTATGAAAGATTACACCCGTTTTCATGTATTGCAGCAAAAGGCAAAATCTCAGTTTTCCTACTGGCAAACTATTCTTCATGAACTGGAAAATAAAACCAATATGAAAAAGTTAAATACCGCTATTCAGGTAGGCGTTCTGGTCAAACCTGTTACCTCCGCAGCAAAAGGCATCGTTTTAAGCATACATACAAAAGGAGGTAAGCAGTACGCCAAAATTCGTATTATCGGTTATTATCCCAGGGTTTGCAAATACCTGTTAAGTGATCTTATCATTTTGCAGCCAAACCACCAGGATTTATTCCATATCCAGCAAGCCGGGCTAACCTATATTCCTGCATACTGAATTCTATTATCTAATTCAAGTTGCGGATAATCAGATCACTTTATCAATTGTGTAAGCAAAAAGGAACAAGGTTAGCTTCAATATGAAGCCTTGAGGAGTAACTGCATGGATAGCTTTAGGAAAAAAAGCTGCCACCCCACTAAATGTAGTTTCTATTCTTTTTCGCATGCATTTCTTGATAAATTTCATAGCAGCACTATCAGCCCTCTTTGAATGGCTTTTCCGTTCAACGAGCAACCCTATATGTTCACACTCGGCATACAAATCCTCTAACTCATAGTCTGTATAAGCGCTATCGGCATAGAGTTGACTATTTTCTGGCAAATCAATGTTGATGGCCTGAAAGGCTGTTACATCATGGAAGGCCCCACCACTAATGTAATATTCTACGGGTATGCCATCAGAAGTAGTAATTACGGTAACTTTGAAGCCATAAAAATATTCTTTCTTAGAGGCATTGTAGCCACGATAGGCTTCTCCATGCAAAAGTTTACACCGGGGAATGCGAATATTTTTGCAAACTGCTATTGGAAAGCTGTCAATCAGATATTCACTACTGGTGTTGAGTGCTTTAAGGGTTTGTCCTAAACCTAAAAAGATAGCTGCCAACTTATCAGCTAACCGATGTAAATGCCTTATAAAATTAGACTTATCTAGCTTCTTCATACCATGATGTTGCTCCATGTACTGTCTGGCACTCACCAGGTTACCATAAAAATAACGTGCTGATAATAAAGCTGTAGTCATGAGTTCCGCATCAGAGATTTTACGCCTTACGTCTTGTTTTGTCTTGCTTGCCTTTAGAAAATCATCTATAAAGCAATATATTGCAATAGTATAGTCTGTCATGATGGCTGTTGATTTTGGTTCGTTCAAACCTTTTAACAGTTTTCTGATAGACTATATTCCTTTTCTATAAATTATCCGCAACTTGGGTTATTATATATTTTCTTGACCGTTTATTATTTTCTGGGACTCATATTATGTTTTTCAAAGCCAAAGCTCACATATCACAAGCAATAAATGAATTATCATTGAATGATAAGATTAAATACCTAATTGAAAACAAATATTATTACACTCAAAATGAAGGTTCATTTCCGAGTAAGTTTATTAAAGACACTGTAGAGTTTTGCGCCTCTTTAATAGAAAAATATAAAGAGATACGACAATCAGAAGAAACGAATCAAGTAAGCGATGAAGTTAAAAAAATGGTAGAAGGTTATCTTTCACTGATAACCAATAATATTCAAAGTAACGATTTAATATCACCATTAACAGAGAAAAAATACGATGAGTTTATAAGTAAGTTGACAGCCATGTTATACATACCAAGTTTTTTTGACATTAAAGGAGATGATAAAGAACATATCTTCCACATTTATTTGCTGGGTGTATTGCAAGGAAGAGTTACTGGATACAAAGTTTCTTCTAATAAAGAATCAGGCATTGGGCGATATGACATTTCATTATATCCTATTG
Source organism: Chitinophagaceae bacterium (assembly GCA_041743125.1). Classification (GTDB taxonomy): domain Bacteria; phylum Bacteroidota; class Bacteroidia; order Chitinophagales; family Chitinophagaceae; genus Terrimonas_B. The sequence continues at coordinate 463 of JBGTNK010000170.1, read as the reverse complement.
AAAACAGTAATCCAGGTGCAATAATTGAAATAAAAAAGATTGACAATACATCTAACATTGAATTAGAATTAAACGAAGCGATAAAACAAATTGAGAATAAACACTATAATACAGAACTAAAAAGTTTTGGCGTCAATACAATTTTAAACATTGCTATTGTTTTTGAAGGATTACAACCGCATATTCAATATAAAATCAACTAAAATAGCCAATGAGATTGTATCTAACGCTCTTCCAACTGCCCAATCGCTTCTTCTACCTTGCGTACTGGCAATTTACAGGCTTTGTTGTAGCATACATACAACGTAGTTTCACCATGAATGGCTTCCCGGTTTTGTAGTAAGGGCAATTCGCTTTTGTCGGTAGTGCCGCATACTACTTTGTGGGGATAATAATGCGTATTGAGTTGTGCATTGTATGCCTGCAATTCCGGACCTACAATGGCTACCTCGGCCGCAGGCTT
>JBGTNK010000169.1:0-17501 GCA_041743125.1 Chitinophagaceae bacterium | reverse complement strand
TATCCCCTTGTATTGCTCAGTGATATATTGAGCAACGGCAAATCATCCCGCCTGTATTCTTCCCTGGTTGATAACCGGCAACTGGCCAATTCTGTTTTTACATCTTACAGCGAAAGCTTTGATCCTACACTCTTTGGTTTTTACCTGGTGACCAATAAGGGGGTCAATGAAAATGACCTGGAAAAAGCTGTTTATGAAGAATTGGAAAAAATAAAAAATGAAGGGATTAATGATAGGGAATTACAAAAAGTGAAAAATCAAAAATTGATTGAGTTTTACGACCAGGTAGAAACTATAAACGGAAAATCAAACAATATCGGCACCTATGAAGTATTCTTTGGAGATTATAAAAAAATGTTTGAAGCCCCTGAACAATATAATAAGGTGACAGCGGATGACATTAAACGGGTAGCCAATAAATATTTTAAAAGCAGTTACCGGACAGTAGGCATTTTAAAATCAAGTGTGGAAGAATAAATGATGCTATGTTTCGGTACGTTGTTCTCTTGGCAAATATCTTAAGCAAATAACAAAGTTCTTGTTTCTAAAACACTCTCCGCCGATAAATATATTAATAGAAAATGAAAGCAACTTATAAATACATTCCGGTCTTTTTTGTTTTACTATTCCTCAGCTTTTATTCCACAGCACAGGAATATAAACTACCTCCTTTTCAAAAATTCAAATTGAAAAACGGGTTGACCATTTACCTGATGGAGCAGCATGAAGTACCGATGATCAATGTTTCTGTTATTTTACCCGCAGGTGCCATATACGACGGAGAAAAAGCAGGATTGGCGTCACTGACGGCCGTGTCACTAAAGCACGGAACAAAAAATTATCCAAAAGAAAAACTGGACGAAGAACTTGATTTTATTGGTGCAGATGTAAACAGCTTTGCTGCCAAAGAATATGCCGGGCTGTCTGCAAAATTTGCTGCAAAAGACAAAGAAAAGGTTTTGTCCATAATAAACGAATTACTGACTACCCCTGTATTTGATACGGCAGAATTCAGTAAAGAAAAGAAGATGACACTCGTGAGATTAGAGCAAGCAAAAGAAAGTCCCCAGTCTGTTATAGGTTCTTATTTTGATAAATTTTTGTATGGCGATCATGTATATGGAAATATAATCAACGGAACCATCTCCACTGTTTCGCTACTAAGTTCAGATGATATTAAGACATTTTATAAACAAAACTATATTCCCAATGGTGCTGCAATTTCAATAGTGGGGGATTTTAACGGTAAGGAGATGAAGGCACTTGCTGCCCGGATTTTTTCAGTATGGAAGGAGGGCAAGCTGGAAAAAGCGGATTTAGCATCCAACGCGGTTCATTCTCCCACTCAAAATCGTGTATTGCTGATCAATAAAGACGATGCAAAAGAAACCACTTTCCTGATTGGCTCACCAGGCATCAGCAGAAACAACCCGGACTATGTTGCTATAGATGTAATTAATACTTTATTCGGTGGCCGTTTTACCTCCATGCTTAATGATGAACTGCGGGTAAGCACAGGCCTTACTTATGGCGCCAGCAGTCGTTTTTCTCCATTAAAAAACGCGGGAACTTTTATGATATCAACTTTCACGGCAGCCAAATCAACGGAACCGGCTATTGACAAAGCATTGGAAGTGCTGAGCAATTTACATACAAAAGGCATTGATGAGCAATCCCTGATTTCAGCAAAGAATTATGTAAAAGGACAATTTCCACCCCGCTATGAAACCAGCGGGCAACTTGCCAATTTATTGACACAAATGTTTTGGTTTGGATTCAACGAATCCTATATTAATAATTTTCAAAAAAATGTAGACGGATTGACCGTGCAGAAAGCAAAGGAAATTATTGCAAAATATTTTCCGAAAGATAAACTGCAGTTTATAATGGTTGGCAAATCTTCCGATATTAAAAAAATTATAGAAAAATACGGACCGGTCACTGAAGTCCAGATCAAAGAAGAAATAAAAAAAGGTTTTTGATTAAATTATACAGGCGTTAACTAAAATCTTTTATCGTAAAATAGCATAAACAATTTATCTGACGATTTAACTTTTTATGAAATTTCAGTTTTGGGCCATAGGAAAGATCAATGAACCGTATGTAAAAACGGGTGTGGAAGATTATACAAAACGCATCTCTAATTATTACAAAGCAGAATGGAACCTGATTCCTGTGCCTAAAAACGCCGGCTTACTAAGTGAATTGGATTTAAAAAAAAAAGAAGGGGACTTGGTTTTACATTCGTTAAACAGGGAAGATTATTTAGTTGTACTGGATGAAAAAGGCAAGCAACTATCTTCCGAAGGATTAGCGTCGTTTATCCAGGCAAGAGCCAACGAAAGCACAAAAAAGATCATATTCCTGATCGGCGGCGCTTTTGGTGTTAATGAGGCTGTTTTGCAAAGAGCTCAATTCAAATGGAGTTTATCACAATTGGTATTCCCGCATCAGCTGGTGCGATTAATATTGGCAGAGCAGGTGTACAGAGCCTGCACGATCATTAAAAATGAAAAGTATCATCATAAATAACCCGGGAAGATGGATGGCAAAGCTTGTTTCATCTTCACCTCTGAAGGTTTGTTTTAGCTTACCCAATCTTAACAGACCAAACTTAACTTTTTTACAACTCTCCTTGCAGTATTATTTAACAATTTGTCTTTCCTGAAAAACATATCGACCAATAAATTAGCGGATAAAGAGCTGGTCAAACTTTACCAGGAATCTGAAGATCTGACCGTACTTGCAGAATTGTACCAAAGGTATATGGACCTGGTATATGGCGTTTGCCTTAAATATTATAAAGATGCGGAAAGATCAAAGGATGCAGTGATGCAAATCTTTGAAGAATTGATTTCAAAATTAAAAAGTCACGACATAGATAACTTCAGGGGATGGTTACACCAGGTAACTAAAAACCATTGCCTGATGCAATTAAGAACGCCCAGGAATCTCAAAACCGTAGCATTTAATTCTGACCTTATGCAAAACGAAGAAGCGCTGCATCTTAATGGCATATTGGAAAAAGAAGAGAATTATAAAAAACTGGAAACCTGTTTGGAAACTTTGACCACAGAGCAAAATACCGCCATCCGCTTGTTTTACTTTGAAGAAAAATGTTATAATGAAATTGTTGAAATTACTGGCATGGAATGGAGACAAGTAAGAAGTTTTATTCAAAATGGGCGGAGAAATCTTAAGATTTGTATGGAGGGAGAAGAAATAAGGAACCAAAAATCTGGCGTATGAGTAATCCGTTATTTTTAAATTGGAAATTTGAATTATATTATAGTCTTACTTCTTAAAAGAAGTCTTTTCGTTATAGAAAAATAATGTCGAACGATAAAAACATAAATAACTTTTCACCTGCGGATATTGAAAAATATTTTAAGGGGCTTCTTTCACCTCAGGAAATGAATGCACTTGAAAAAGCAGCACTTGACGATCCCTTTCTTGCTGAAGCGATGGAAGGATATACACAGGCAGGTATACGTATGGATTCGGATATCCGGGAATTAAAAAATAGGCTAGCCAACAGAATTGAAAAAAGAAAATTGACACCAGTACTTGTACCAGGAAAATCCACACGATATCAATGGTGGAAGATAGCGGCCATGATATTGATGATTGCCGGCGCAGGGTGGCTGGTTTATCAAACCAGTTTTAATAACCAGTCACCTGAAATAGCACAGTCCGGCAAAAAAGAAAGTTTGAATAATGAAAACAAAGATTCTTTCGTAGCCAACCCCAACGGCTTAACCAGTGCTGACACCTCCACAAAACCTATTCCTTCAAACGGTGAAAATAACAGGGAACTTGTTAAAGACAACCAGGATTTCTCTCCATCCCGGGAAGTTGCCCAGAATAATAAATCGGCCAAACTTGCTGATAACACCCGAAAAGATAATAATGATGCGCAGGCATATTCTCCCACAATAACTAAATCAGAAGAGAAGGAATCAGTGGCTGATGCTGTTTCTCAAAACAAAATAGACATTCCTGCACAGGCCGAACTGCAAAAAGAAAATTATTCTGCAAATGCAGCAGCAAATGAAAACAGGGTAAAGCTGCAAAGCTTTAATGCACAAAAACAAAAGGCGAGTGTTTTGAATAAAAATCAACAATCAAAAATTCAACCCAGAACATTTGTATTCTCGGGCCGGGTAACTGATCAAAAAAGTAATGCATTACCTTTTTCAAATATTTCCAATACGGAGGATAGCATTGGGACTTATAGCGATGCCAGCGGTCATTTTACACTGATATCTACTGATTCTATATTAAAAGTGAGAGTAAGTTCCTTAGGGTTTGAAAGCAGCACCGTGCAGTTGTTCAATAATAATCCCCACAATAAAATTTTATTAGCTGAAGACAGGAGCAGTCTTTCTGAAACGCAACTCAGCAACAAAAAGGTGAATAGCAAGCGAGCCAGGGATGCCAGTATGCTGTTGGAAAAACCTGAACCCTCAGATGGATGGACCAACTATGATATTTACCTGGCTAACAACTTAAAAGTGCCGGAAAATTTTACGAACAAACCTTCCGGCACCACTGGTGAAGTGGAATTATCGTTTGATATATCAAAAGATGGGCTCCCTGTAAATATCACCGTAAAAAAATCGCTTTGCGAAAGCTGTGATAAGGAAGCTATCCGACTGGTAAAAGAAGGACCCAAATGGAAACGAAAAAATAAAAAAGGAAAAGCAACCGTTACAGTAGCCTTTTAACCATGACTTACCCTACAAAAGGATGAATTTCAAAAATTTCATTCATCCGTTGGCATAGTATACGGAATATCATAGCCAAATAGTATTGGCCTTCATCCCGTACCTTTGCCTTTCAAAAAACTTTTATCATGAAGAAATTGATTTTAGCAGCAGTTGCTGTTCTTACTTTAACGATTGTGGAGGCCCAATTAAAAACGCCTGCACCAAGCCCTACTCAAACAGTTAAGCAGGATTTCGGACTATCTTCCATTGAATTGTCGTATTCCCGTCCTGGCGTTAAAGGAAGGAAAATTTTTGGGGACATTGTTCCTTATGGCAATGTATGGCGTACCGGGGCCAACAATGCTACTGTTATTACATTTGGAGATGAGGTAATAGTTGGTGGCGCTAAAATTCCTGCCGGCAAGTATGGATTGCTGACAATACCTGGCAAGAATAGCTGGACCATTATTATATCCAAGCAAACAGATGTTACAAGTCCCGGAGCTTACAAAGCAGATATGGATGTTGTTCGGGTTGAGGCTGATGTTAAAAAATTAAAATCACGGGTTGAAAATTTCACCATACAATTCATGGATATAAAACCCTCCACCAGTGAATTACAAATGATGTGGGACAAATCCATGGTCACCCTTCCGATTGCTACGGAAATCGAAGGCAAAATAATGGCCAGCATAGAAGAAGCAATGAAAGGAAATAAACCTCCCTATTTCCAGGCAGCCATGTATTATATGGAAAATGGTAAAGACCTGAACCAGGCCCTGTCATGGTTTAACAAAGCAGCCGAACTACAACCTGATGCCTATTGGGTGCAGCACCAATGGGCTAATTGCCTGGCCAAACTGGGGCAAAAAAGCGAAGCCAGAACAGTTGCACAAAAATCAAAAGAACTGGCTGCAGCTGCTAAAAACGATGACTACGTAAAATTGAATGATAAGTTGCTTAAAGAACTTGCAAAAAATTAAAACTCTTTTCTCTATTAGAGACCCTGCTGAATAAGCGGGGTTTTCTTTTTGGGCCATGCCATTTGCAACAGGAGGCTAAATAGAATGACCCCAAATGCACCGATGGGGTTGAGCCAGAGAAATCCTATTTTAAAAATACCCAATCGGGTTAAGATAAAAACAGTCAGCACTAACAACTCGGCCAGCAGGGCAGCACAAAATACAATATGCCCGCTCCTGATCCTTTTGATAAAAAAGGCAACCAGGAAAACACCCAGGATAACACCATAAAAAAGAGATCCCAAAACATTGACTGCTTCTATAAGACTATTACCGATATTATACGTAAACATGGCTACCACAATGCAAAAAATTCCCCAGGCCAGTGTATACCATTTGGACATGCCGTATTCCTGCTCGCCACTTTGTTCTGTTTTCTTAAACCGTTTATGAAAATCGACCATGGTGCAGGACGCCAGCGAATTAATAGAAGCCGCTATACTGCCCCAGGATGCAAGAAATATTATAGCGATCAATAAACCCACTAACCCCACAGGTAAATAGTCGATCACAAACCGGAGAAAGATATAATTGGTATCGTTACCATCGCCACCTACCTGTTTTGTATTAAGCCATTGTTTTACTTTCATCCGGAGGCTATCAGAGCTTTTTTGCAACAGTTCTAACTCATTAAAACTTTGATCTTTTACTACTTCATCATTGGCATCAGACGCTTGGGAAAAGCTGACTACTGCTTTCTCCTTTCGCGAACTTATTTCATTGTACTGTGCCTGGGCAATGGCAAAAGAATCCCTGTATTCCGAATTCTCAATTTTTCTAACTTGTATATCATTAAAAAAAATAGGGGCTTTATGAAATTGGTAAAAAGTAAAAACCAGTGTGCCGATCAGTAGTATTAAAAACTGCATGGGCACTTTTACAAGTCCATTCATCAATAAACCTAACCGGCTTTCTTTTAAAGACCTGGCAGTCAGATACCGGCCTACCTGGGATTGATCAGCGCCAAAGTAGGACAAGGCCAGAAAAAAACCACCAATCAATCCGCTCCATATATTATATTGGTCACTCCAGTTAAAACTTCCATTTTCGAAGCCTGAAGTAATCACATTTAGTTTTCCCATTTTTCCACTGATCATTAAGGCATCGGTAAAGCCTACATTTTCCGGCAGCATATTCACAACCATATAGGCGGCCAGGAACATGCCGGTAAATATGATGACCATTTGCAATTGTTGCGTATATGCCACTGCCTTAGCACCTCCGCTCATCGTATAGATAATCAAAAGGCCACCCATGAGGATATTGGTATAGTAAATATTCCAGCCAAATATGGATGAAAGTATCAGGGAGGGAGCAAATACGCTGATACCGGTGGACAGTCCTCTTTGCAATAAAAAAAGGAAAGAGGTCAGTGTTCTCGTTTTATTATCAAACCGCCCTTCCAGGTATTCATAAGCAGTATAAACTTTCAGTTTATGAAATATGGGAACAAAGAAGATACAAATAACAACCATGGCGAGCGGCAATCCGAAATAATATTGCACAAACCTCATCCCATCTGTATAGGCCTGCCCGGGTGCCGATAAAAAAGTAATGGCACTGGCCTGAGTACCCATTATACTTAGTAAAACCATACCCCATGGCATGCTTCGGTTTGAAAGAAAATAGCCATCCAGATTACGTGACGTCCGGCTTTTGTACAAACCGTAAGAGATGATAGCGAGCAATGTAACAACCAGTACTATCCAGTCGAGTGGCTTCATGAAAAATATTTCGTAAATACGGAAAACAATACGATCAGTATAACCAGGAACAGGATAACAAAGGCATACCAGGCGCCCCAGCTTCCAAATAAAGGAATTTTATCGTTGTCCTCTTTCTGCATTTTTATTTTTTATTTTTTATTCACTCTTGTCCACCCCAGAAATACGATCAACGCACCAATTATAAGGCCCAGGATAATTCCAAGCCGCACCCGCTTTATTAAAATCCCCAACACCAATCCAAGTATAATAGCCACTATAAAAGCCATCTCTCCCCGTCTTAAACTTGGTTTTTTTTGCTCTGCCATTTTTTTTCTATTCAATGAAATGCCTTGCTGAATTAATATTTCCCGGAAAGATATTGATGAGAACCTGATTAAAATGCTTTTTTCTTATTTAATGCGATCAGGTTGGCTAATAAACGGTGAGCACCCGGTACCCCTGCCGGTAATTCCCTGAAAAATACAATTCCGGTATAGGTAAAATATCCTTTGCCATGCCTGGCTATGATAAGCCCGCCATCATCTGATTTTTCACCCGGATCACTCATAGAAAATATGCTTTCAAAATTTTTATGCCATTTCTCTGCATGGTAAATACTGCGTTCCTGCACCCATCCTTTAAAATCTTCCTGCGTGATCTTATTTGGAAAATTCAAAACAGGATGCGCTGGTTTTAAGAAAACAACCGGTGAATTCTCATCTGTGATCCTTGTTCTTGCAATAGAAAAATCATAAGGTCCTATATTATTTTTTATATTACTTATAAAATTATTGGTGTTGTACTGAACAATGTAATTACCGCCCTCTTTCACGTATTTCATCAACTTGTCATAATATTTATTGAGCCAGTCATTCGTGTTATAAGCTCTTACACCACTAATGATCGCGTCAAATTGTTGCAGGTTATTACGTGAAAGTTCTTTATCTGTCAGCAGAGTAACCTCATAATCCATCTGCTCCAGGGCCTCCGGTACTTTATCACCTGCCCCAACAATATAGCCGATTTTTTTATTGAACGTTTTCAGATCAAGTTCTAAAAAGTTAACGGTGGCATCCGTAAAATAATTGATATAAGGTATATGATCATATTTTACTTCATGCTTGTTCTTAAAATAAGGCCTGGCGGCATCACCCAGATAAAATTTTACACGGGACGATTTTCCCTGGCGGGAAATAATGGCGGGAACACTTAATTCCTGGTTCTTTGAAAATGATCCATGCCCGGCGCTTTGCATTCCTGCCGGCGGTAAGGCGGAGGTAAGGGCAGGATCAGGAAAGGAAATATTTTTATACGCCTTTATATTCAAATTAACTGCAGCCGTTTTTTTATCATGGATTATGGCGTACTGAATGGATGGCTTTACCGTAACCGGCGGCACCACTACAACAGGTTCATATATTTCACCTCTTACAGGGTCGGTAAACTTATACTTAACCGGTTTGGAAAAGACAAAAGACTCACCGTATATATTTATACCGATAGAAGCGATATAGGCTGGTTCTGCATCTGGCTTACCAATCTGCAGTGGATTTTCTACATGATAATACCCTTCTTCCATTTCCTCTTCAAGCCAGTAGGGCTGGGTAACTGTCTTTGATGCAGGAACAAAAAATGTTCTTGAAAAATTCAGATTCTTATTTTTTATTAACTGCTGAGCAAAACTAGAATCAAATTCATCCACTTTGATCCTCTCCAATGAAGCATCAACACCCAACCGGTTATTCAGAGAAAAATTTATTTTAAGAGAATCTGTTTGAACAGCAAACTGAACGGGTACTGTAACATCCACGAATAATCCGCTGCATTGCTCGATCAGCGTTTTAACCTCTTTTAATTTCTGTGCTTTCCAATAGCTATCCCTGAGCCCATTCATTTGTTTATACAATTGCACTAATCCTGCTACTGAATTTTTAGGATGCACCAAATCAAAGGAATCGATGAGTTTATTAATTTTCTTTTCTATTTCAGCTCCTCCGGCAACCCTATTCCAACTTAAATTTACATCTTCCATCAGGTCATTTACCGGTGCGGGTCCTTTTGTAGTCTTAAAACTTTCAAATGATTCTCCCCGGGAAGCAGGTACACCAAATCCCTGGCTCTTATGCTGACTTCTGCTCTCTGCTGCTATCTCACCATAACTTTTACCTAATAATGGATTATAACCTCCTACATCTACCTTAAATTGATCTTCCGTAATAGTATTGGTGCCCCCAAAATTAAATGTGTTCCATAAAATGCGTTTCACCTGCCAGGGCTCAACAGTTTGCAGTTGCTCAGGAAAACGATTAGGATCTGCTGCTGCGGCAAAAGCTTCATTGGCTAGAATGGAAGATCCGGTGTGATGACCATGGCCGCCCTCTCCGGTAGTTGGAAACCTGGTAATGATAACATCTGGTTGAAACGTTCTTATTACCCATACCACATCGCCCAATATTTTTTCTTTATCCCATTTCCTAAAAGTTTCGTCGGGATTTTTTGAATATCCAAAATCAAAAGCTCTTGTAAAAAACTGTTCGCCCCCATCAATGCGCCTTGCCGCTAATAATTCCTGTGTTCTGATCAATCCTAAATCTATTCCCTGCTCATCCCCAATCAGGTTTTGTCCTCCATCGCCCCTGGTAATGGATAAATAGCCTGTTCGGTATAATTTATCTTTTGAAAAATAAGTGATCAGCCTGGTATTCTCATCATCCGGGTGAGCCGCAACATATAAAACCGAACCCAGGACGTTTAATTTTCGCAAAGCAAGATACATATCAGAAGATGTCCAGCTTTGAGGAGCCTGGGAAAAACAAATCAAAAATGAAAACCAAGTAATAACGAGTGTATAGATTTTCCTCATTCCATCGAATTATTCAGCGAATATAGCAGTTGTTGTTAAACTACCCGCTCGATAGGTGTTACGCAGTACCTTAAAAAAAGCATAAAAAAAACTATCGCTGAGTTTTGCGATAGTTTTTGTTTTAATAGAGATAATTATTTAGTGGGCATTGCCAGCTTCAACCTTGCAAAATAATATGCGCCGTTGAAACCCATTTGTTGTACACGGCGACTATATATAAATCTGCCGGAACTCATATTTCCACTGTGAGTATGCATATCCTGGTACTTATCAAATAAATTATTAGCACCGACGGTAAAGCCCAGTTGTGGAGTGATCTGGTATGATAAAGAAAGATCCGTTACCGTTTTGGCATCAAACTCCTGGTCCAGTGTTTCTCTCTGGCCAGTAAATGCGTTAACCGGGAAAGCAGCGGGATTGGCGGGATTTATCGAAGGATCCACGTAAACCACTTTACCAAACCTTACAAACCGAAGCATGGCTCCAAACTTACTGTACTTATAATTAAAGGTTAGACTCACTTTGTTTTTTGGATTGGCCACTTCAATGCGGCTTTGGTCCTCACGATTATAATAATTGCCTAATTGTCCGCTGTTGACTAAAATATCTGATGCATGAATAATGGGCTTACCATCGGGTCCTTTTTTCACTTCATTATTAATAAATATCATGGCCAGTGTAGTAAGAAGAGAATGTTTCGGCGTAAACTTTTTATTATAAGATAAAACAGTTTCTAAACCGCGGGCCCGGGTATCAATTGCATTGGTAAAAAAGTTGGCCGTATTAGCACCTGCATCCGTTAATTGCTGTTGCAGAGCGGCATCAGTACCCCCGGTAAAATTATTGGTCAGCACAATGCGATTGTCAATGTCAATCTGGTAGGCATCAATGGTTATTTCAAATCCCCTGAATGGCTTAGCTGTTAATCCCACAGAATAATTATGACTTGTTTCCTCTTTTAATTTTGGAATTCCTAATATCTGTGCAGCTTTACTGGCATTGGTAAATGTTCCCGCTTCAACAGGAACAAGCGTGGTACCATTTGAAACAAACACCGTATTTGTTTTTGCATAAAACCTTTGTTGCATAGATGGAGCTCTGAAACCTGAACTAACAGAAGCCCGTATATTAAACAGATCACTGAATTTATACCGGCTGGCCAATTTATAATTTAGGGTAGAACCAAAATCACTATAGTTTTCAAAACGAAGAGCACCTGTTACTAAAAACTTTTTTGTGAAATCCAATTCCAGGTCTGCGTAAAGTGCTTTTGCATTTCTTGTTTTGGTACTGCCAATTGAATTAACGAACCCGGCAAATACCTGCGAACCAGAGGAGGCTTTGGATGCCGTATCATAATTTTTATAGGATGATTCTTCACCGCTGTTAATGCCGAATGCATCTATTCTGTATTCAAGTCCGGCAGCCACATTTAAGCCCGCCAATACATCATATTTTTTGGATAGGTCTGCATTCACTGTATTTTGCCAGGACTTTAAACCGCCGGCATCAAATTCGGTTTGTTTGTTGCCCGGAATAAAAAATTGTGTATAATTAGCCGAATTATCAATTGTAAAATCAAATTTATTCAGGCCAAATGTATTGCTGATATCAAAGTTCCAATCCCCGAATTTAGTGCGCAGGCCCGCCGATGAAGAGAAATCGGCAATATCAGAATTAATTCTTGGCAAAAAGCCATTAGGATAAATAGCAAAAACATCGGGTGCATAAACTCTCGCATTACCCGGGATGCCACTGGGGTACCTGTAAAAACCAGCACCAATTCCACTTTTCTTACTATACCCTCCAAAAATATATAGCTCTGATTTTTCGCTAACAGGATAACCAAAATTATAAAAAACAGATCCGCCTTTCATCTCAGAGTTTCCGATCAGCATATCAAAAAAGTCTCTCGTTTGTCCTCTTGACTGCATGATGGAATCATCCCGGTTTACCCCACTTACATTAGGGTATACAGCTCCTGTATATGTTCCCGTGCGGTTAGTTCTTTCTCTCTTAATATATTCACCGGTAAGACTTAAATATCCCTTGCCAATATTAAATCCATATCCCAATGATGCCTGGAAATTTTCACCATCTCTTGCTTTCACAGACGGATCATCCGTTTTACCTGCCAGTTTATATAATGCATAGTTCTTATCATATTTGGTAATGTATTGCCCGAAACTGACACCTGCTTCTAATAAACCGGTTTTCTTTTTAAGTACAATATTTATTACACCGGCAATAGCATCTGAACCATATTGTGCAGCTGCTCCATCGCGGAGTATTTCAATTCTTTCTATAGCTGTAGCCGGAATTGCACTCATGTCAGTTCCAACAGAGCCACGGTTTACTGTTCCATTTACATTTACCAGTGCAGATTGGTGGCGGCGCTTACCATTTACAAGTACCAATACCTGGTCGGTGCCTAACCCTCTTAATTGTGCAGGGTCTACATGATCTGTGCCATCAGAAATGGTCTGGCGGGCTGATTGAAAAGATGGTGCAATAAAATTTAGTATCTGGTTCAGATCAACCTGACCAATATCATTTATTACAGTAGAAATGGGGATGATATCCACTGGCACAGGTGTCTCTACCCGGGTACGAGAAAGATTTCTTGAACCTACTACCGTTAAATTGCTCAGATCACCACCGTCCTGCAATACTATATTTAAGTCGCTTGCGGCTACGTCGCCAACAGAGACCACAGTTCTTTCTGTTGTAAAACCGGCAAAAGAAATAATCAATGTCTGTTTTCCGGTGGAAGCCTCCAGCCTAAAATTGCCATCATCATCCGCAATAGTTCCGGTCTTTGATCCTTGTAACTGGATGGAAGCACCCGGCAGGGCCTGCCCGTTTGAACCTTTTACCGTTCCCTTAATGGTACCAGATTGAGAAAAGGTAACAAGAGTAATAAATAGCAGAACCAGAAGTAAACTTGTTTTGTAAAAAATGGACCGTTTTCCTTTTAGCATAACAGTTGGTTTTAAAGTTATTTGATTCAAAATCAGTAATTGGATGGAAGCTGCGTTGGAGTAAAAGTCTGCGAACAAGACAGAACTGATTAATACAGACAAATATAGTGACATACTTGTTGCTTGATCGCTATAAATAATTCGCACTTAAATAATTAATATTGGATATAATTATCAACAGCCCTTCTCTATAATGCATTTATAATTTTATTATATATGATAAACCTGTTGCTGAATTTCATTTCATGAATTTAATAAGTTCAATTATATTCATGCCCATGAAAAAAATGAATGGATATCTCCTGATTTTCTTTTTAATAGCTGCATGCAAAACAAGTAATCAAAACACAAACCTTGGTTTCGATCCATATCAATATCACATTCAAAAAAAAGTGGTAGCAGATAATGGTGCTGTTGTTTCTGCGCACCCACTAGCCAGCAAAGTGGGAGTTGAAATTCTTAAAGGTGGAGGCAATGCTATAGATGCAGCAATAGCAATGCAGCTGGCATTAGCAGTAGTATATCCTGGTGCCGGCAACCTGGGAGGTGGTGGATTTATGGTTGCCCGTTTAGCTGACGGCCAGGAACTCGCCCTTGATTTTAGGGAAGCGGCTCCCGGAAAAGCTCACCGCGACATGTATATTGATTCAATAGGTAATGCAAGAACTGATCTGAGCCAGGATGGACATTTATCAAGCGGAATACCCGGAACGATAGCTGGTTTATTTGCTTCCGCCAAATATGCAAAACTTTCATTTGATAAATTGCTACAACCTGCTATTGAACTGGCAGAAAATGGATTTGCAATAAGTAAGCGGGAAGCTGGTTCTCTAAATAATTTACAGGATGACCTGGTTCGGTACAATACGGTGAAACCTGTTTTTCTAAAAGAGACAGGATGGAAAGAAGGTGATACATTAATTCAAAAGGACCTGGCCAATACGTTGAAGCGAATAAAAGATAAAGGTGCTGCGGGTTTTTATGAAGGCGAAACAGCCAGGTTGATCGTTGAGGAAATGAAAAGAGGAAATGGCATCATTTCCTATGAAGATCTGAAAAATTACCAGGCCAAATTCCGGCAACCACATGTATTTAATTATAAAGGATATAAAATACTGGGAATGCCGATGCCCAGCAGCGGTGGAATATTATTACACCAGATGATGAAAATGATTGAAAACCGAAATATCGGGAACATGGGTTTTCAATCTCCAAAAGCTGTGCAGCTAATGATAGAGGTAGAACGCAGAGCATATGCGGACAGGGCAGAGTATATGGGAGATGCAGATTTTTTTAGAGTGCCCGATAGCCTGCTCGGTACAGATGCTTACCTGTTAGAAAGAATGAAAAATTATGATTCGTTAAGAGCAACGCCAAGCCTTGTTATAAAACCCGGCGCTATAGCCAAACCAGAAAGTGAAGAAACAACCCACCTGAGCATTGTTGACAGAGAGGGAAATGCTGTTGCCGTAACTACTACTTTGAATAATACGTATGGCAGCCGAACTGTTGTGGGAGGGGCTGGCTTTTTTCTTAATGATGAAATGGATGATTTTAGTGTAAAGCCAGGCGTGCCGAACATGTATGGAGCTATTGGTGGTGAAGCCAATGCCATTGCTGCTGGTAAAAGAATGCTCAGTTCTATGACGCCTACCATTGTATTAAAAAATAATCAACCATTTTTAGTAGCCGGTACTCCGGGAGGCACCACTATACCTACATCTGTTTTTCAAACATTGGTAAATATCATCGAATTTGGATTAAGTACGGAGGACGCAGTTTATAAACCTAAGTTTCATCATCAATGGCTACCCGATGAAGTAAACGTTGAAAAGGATTTTCCAGCAAACACCATTGGCGCCCTTCAAAAAATGGGGTACAATGTTTTGGACCGGGGATCCATAGGCAGAACGGAAGTGATAAAAGTATTGCCAGATAAGAAATTGGAAGCTGTAGCCGACATCCGCGGCGATGATGATGCAAGAGGCTGGTAAATAATATTACCATTTACAAAATTTGAAGGGGGTAAAACTGGAATGACTTAACCTGGGTATTCCTTTCAAAAATTTATATACCATGAATGATACAATTTTTTTACAAAGTGCTATCCGCCAATTCCGGGACTACAAAGTACTGGCAGAAAAAACCTTTGCACAGATCAATGAGGCGGATTTCCACTATCAGCCCAATGATATAACCAATAGTATCGCCATAAATATTACACACCTTCATGGAAATATGCTCAGCCGCTGGACCCATTTTTTATCAGAAGACGGAGAAAAAGAATGGAGGCAAAGAGATGACGAATTTGTAAAGCATTCCTATTCCAAAGAAAAACTTTTACAATTGTGGGAAGAAGGATGGCAGACCGTGCTTAATACGTTGGGATCAATAAATGAAAAAGACCTGGATAAAACAATATATATCCGTACCAAACCTCTTTCGGTAGTTGAAGCTATTCACCGTCAATTAACCCACTATGCCTACCATTGCGGGCAGATCGTTATGTTGGGTAAAATGATAAAGGGAGCAGAATGGAATACACTTTCCATTGCTAAAGGTCAGTCGGTCGCCTATAATTCTGCATTGGGTAAAAGTTGAGGTAATTGGCTTTACTGGAATTAATATCTACTTTTACACACTTTTTAAAAAATCCAACCCTCTTTTATTGATGATCTTTGCATCCAGGTCAAAGATTTTCATAATCATTTACCGATAAAAACAAACGGAACTTTCCGATTATCAATTTTTATACATCATGATCAGACTCTTTTTTGTACCCCTTTTTGCTCTTACAATAACGGCATGTTCTGCACAGGTTGGCTTTAATATATTCGCTGGTCCCCAAGTCACTTCTTCAAAATATACCATTGGTGGAAAGAAACAGGAAAATACAAGCAAATATGGATTCCAGGCGGGTCTTGCCATAAAAGTTCCATTTGAAAATAAGTTATATTTTGCGCCGGCGGCCTTTTACAGCCTGAAGGGATATAAAGTAAAACTGAGCCAGCCTTCTTCTAATCCTGATAAACTGGCTATTGATAATAATACAACGATCCACACCTTTGAACTGGCAGCTTTATTACAATATGATTTTAATAACAGGCCCCAACATTTTTTTGTCAAGTTCGGCCCCTCCCTCGATTTTCAACTGCAAGGCAGGGAAAAATTTAATCGCAGTGATCTTACCTCAGTTGACAGGAATATGGCTTATAGTTTTGAAAAATATGGCCGCTATGGTGCCAATTTTATTTTTCAGTTTGGTTATGAATCCCAAAACGGGATAATGATATTCCTCCAGGCCAATCACGGAATAGGAAATATCAACAATGCTGATTTTGGTCCCCACATCTGGCACAGAGTGTATGGAATTTCTCTTGGAAAAAGCCTGGGCAAAAAAAATAAGCCGTGATGTTAAAACACTAATGTTTTTAACAAGTTCAAAAAAAAGTCAGTGGTTATCTTTGCCATATGGCAGAAGACCTCTCTATAGCAACCGGCAGCAAACCGGAGCAATATAAATCGCTCATTCCACAAGTGACAGGATTATTGGACGGCGAACCAGACCTGGTGGCCAACCTGGCCAATATCGCAGCCGCATTGAAAGAACAGTTTGGCTGGCTATGGGTTGGTTTTTATATTGTAAAAAACAATGAATTGGTTTTAGGGCCTTTCCAGGGTCCTGTAGCATGCACACGGATTAAAAAAGGAAGGGGTGTTTGCGGGGCATGCTGGTCCCAGGGACAAACGCTGATCGTTCCCGATGTTGAAAAATTCCCCGGTCATATTTCCTGCAGCAGTTTATCAAAATCTGAAATTGTAGTTCCGGTTATCCGTAATGGAGAGGTTCTTGCAGTGCTGGATGTCGATAGTATTAAACTGAACCAATTTAATGCAACGGATCAATACTATCTCGAAAAAATTGTTAACCTGGTCAACTTTTAAAAAAATGTTACAGAGTGTTTCTATAACAGTAGAAGGTATAGTGCAGGGCGTTTTTTACCGGCAATCAACAAAATCAAAAGCGAATGATTCCGGTATAACCGGCGAAATAAAAAATAAACCGGACGGAACGGTACATATCATTGCAACCGGCACAGACACTCAATTGGAAGAGTTCATTGATTGGTGTAAAAAAGGACCGGAGATGGCCATTGTAACCGAAGTTAAAATTGAAAAAGTCCCCTTGACCTCATTTAAGAACTTCAGTATAGTAAAAT
>JBGTNK010000168.1:0-3797 GCA_041743125.1 Chitinophagaceae bacterium | reverse complement strand
CGGGAAGTGGAATTTTTTTAATAGAGTAAGCTGAGCAACCATCAACAAGTCTCTTAATTAATTTTATTGAATGGTGATAAAGAGAGTATATCAATATGTTTTTGGAAATGTTCGCACAAAACTAAGCAGGGTTCAGTTTATTGTGATCATTGCCACCCTTGTAGGCTTTACTTCGGGCATGGCGGCCGTGTTGCTTAAAACTTTGGTGCACCACCTGCAGGAACAGATAGAACAGATTCCCATTAACCGCTTTGCTTACCTGCTTTTTCCTGCACTGGGAATATTGCTTACTGTTTTTGTTGTCCGTACTTTCTTTGTTGGTTATATAGAAAAAGGAATAGCCATGGTGTTAAAAGCGATTGCCAGAAAATCATCCTTTATCCCGCTACGCCATACCTATATTCATGTTATCACCAGTTCGCTAACAGTTGGCTTTGGAGGTTCAGTAGGTTTGGAAGCACCTATTGTGGCAACGGGTTCTGCTGTAGGTTCCAATTTGGCACGCATCAGTGATCTGAATTACCAGGAACGTACTTTATTGATAGCCTGTGGTGCGGCTGCCGGCATTGCAGCCGTTTTTAATGCCCCTATTGCCGGGGTCATCTTTGCTATTGAAGTGCTGCTGGTTGAAACGGTGATCAGTTATTTTATTCCACTGATCATTTCTTCGGTGGTGGGCGCCTTATGTTCAAAAATAATATTAAAGGAATCTTCACTTTTTAATTTCGTTTTACAGGAATCTTTCAATTATAAATACGTACCCTATTACATTGTATTGGGCATACTGGCTGGTTTTGTTTCCCTTTATTATGCCCGCATCTTCAAGAGAACAGAAATAAAAATACATGCATGGAAAATAGACGGATATAAAAAGGCAATAGCTGGCGGGTTGCTATTGCTTAGTATATATTTTGTTTTCCCTCCTCTATTTGGGGAAGGATATGAAAGTGTGAAATTAGTGGCCAACGGAGCCCTGAATAGTTTTCCTGATAATACAACTTTGTTTTCTAAGCTTGGGGAAAATTGGAGTATTATAGCTTTCACAGCCCTCATCGTTTTATTTAAACCTATTGCGGCAGGAATTACTATCGGGAGTGGTGGTAATGGTGGAAATTTTGCACCTTCTCTTTTTGCGGGTTCCTATCTTGGCTTCTTTTTTTCCCGGTTACTCAATAGTACTCCCTGGATAAAAATTCCGGAAGGTAATTTTAGCCTGGTGGGCATGGCCGGCGTATTAAGCGGTGTAATGTATTGCCCGCTGACCGCTATCTTTTTGATAGCAGAAATTACGAATGGCTATGAATTGTTTATTCCATTAATGCTGGTTTCATCCATTTCGTTTTTTATCGTGAAAAGTTATGAACCCTACTCTATGGAAACAAAAAAACTGGCCATGGAAGGACAGATATTTACTCATAAAAAAGAAAAGAATATCCTCACTTCTATAAGCCTTGATAGCATGTTGCGGGATAGTTATGAAAGTATCAGTATCGATAAAAAATTAAAGGACCTTATTGAAATTATCAAAGGTAGTGAAAAAAATATTTTTGCTGTAGAAGACGAGAAAGGAAAATTTGTAGGAATTATAGAATTAAATGATATAAAGCGAAGGCTTTTTCAGCCAGAACAGTTTGACAAAGTTTTTGTGAAATCCATTATGAAAAAGCCTGCTGCTATTTTACAACAGAGCCAGGACATGCACTCCGTTATGGAAAAATTTGATATTACACAAAGTTGGTACTTGCCAGTACTGAACAAGGAAAAAAAATTCGTTGGTTTCATTTCTAAAACCAAACTCTTTAATAAATACAGGGAAATACTTGCATCGCAGGGAGATCTGTACGAGGATAAATAAAATAGAGGCAGTGATTAAAAAAACAGCGTTGTGCCTTCCTGGTCTGGTAAGAATTCTGATAAATTACTCCTGCACACATCTATTTTTACAAGCGAATTATAAGCGAGACTCCAGCATTGCGTCCATCAGATGGCCATACGCCCGGACCAGGATAAAATGATGGTCGCTTAGTAAAATATTGCTTATTGGTCACATTATTTATATTGAATCTTGCTTCAAGGTTTTTACTAAACCTGAAGGAAGCATTCATATCAATTATTCCATAGGAAGGCACCAAACCAACTGCAGCAGTTGTTTTGAGAGGTTCTGACGTATTTAATGCGTCTGCAAATGATTCCCCCGTGTAACTGTATAATGTTGAAAAGCTTAATTTTTTATACCGTAGCGCAACTCCGTTGCGGGTAATCAGGTCAGGAGCACTCTCCACTTTGTTGCCATTAATACTGATGTTTACATTTCCTGATTTTACAATAGCATTCTTATATCGGGCATGCAGTAATGCAGTTGATGTAAATAGGGATAACCCAATTTGTTTTCCTAAAAACCAATCTGCCTGCATAAATATTTCAGCTCCCTTCGACAAGGAATTACCTATGTTAGTTCTATACGTATAAAAAGCCCCGTTATTATCTGTTTCGGCCAGGGTGCCAAAACGATTGTTATACCTGAGCAAAAAACCATTCACATCCCATCTCAAAAATCGCCAGCTTCCTCTTAATCCTAACTCAGCGTTATAGCCTTTTGCATCTTTTATTTTGGGATCCACTTTTTCATATAGAGAGCCGGGAATAAGATCCTTAAAAAGCATAGGATGGTAAGCCTGTGACCAGCCTCCATACCACTCCACATTTTCCCGTGGCTTATAGGAAAAATTAATACCCAATAGCGGAAACTCATGTTTAATAGTAACCGGGAGATCATTGCCGGGATAGTAATTGATCGTTCCGCTCATATCTGTTTGACCTATTTCCATCCTCGCTCCTGCATTGACAGAAAAATTATTCAATACCTGGAACCTGTTCTCGGCAAACAACGCCACATTTTTAGTTTTTAAATATACATCCCGCCCCCAGGCCGGATCAACAAGCGTCATATCAAAATCACTGCCGGTTGTGCCTTTTCCTAATTGTGTACGGTGCAGATCATTATTCATGTATTGTATGCCTGCTGCCAATGTATTTATATGTTTGCCTAATGCATATTGCTGTAATAACCGGAGTTCCGTAGTGTAACTATTAAAGCGGTCAATATCTACCTGGCGGTTGTTGTATTGACCTGTTGATTTATTAATAGTGTCTCTTATATTGGTTGGCTTATCAAACAATACACTATTTCTTTTTCCCAATACGGCTGATAACGTTAATTGCAATCTTGTTTGTGAAGCGATCTGCCAGTTTAGATTAAAAGAAGGAACGTGAATATCAGGGGAAAAATAATTTCTTGAGCGGGTAGCTTGCCTGGGAGCAGCATGAAACATGCTATCTGTGAGTGCACCTGGAATACGATAAAGATATTTGGATCGAGCCCATTCTGAACGGATGGACAATTTGGAAGAAGCATCATAGGTTAGTATGATAGCTTCCGATTCGGAATCAGTATGCTCATTGTCACGATAACCATCTCTTGATTTTTTTTGAATATATGCAAAGTATTTAAGCTTACCTGACTTTCCGCCAATAGCATTGTAAGTACTCAAGAGGTTAAAGGAACCTGCTGTATTGATACTCTCAAAACTGAATGGCCGGGTAGTATCCCCTTGTTTGGTAATATAATTCAGCATACCTCCAAATTGTGCTCCATACTGAAGCGACCCGGTTCCCCTCACTAATTCAATACGGGCGATACTTTCCAACGGCATACTGTAATGACTGGCAGGATAACCATACATATCAGAATTGGTAATGATGCCATCCTTACGATTATTAAATTCCCAGCCCCTGTG
>JBGTNK010000167.1:0-13804 GCA_041743125.1 Chitinophagaceae bacterium | reverse complement strand
AAAATTTACTTACTTTTTTTTGAAGCTTCTTCATTTACTTTTACCCCATTCAATAACTTGTCGGAATAAACAATGGCCTCATAACTTTTAAATTCTTCTTCTTTTGAGGGATTCAATACCTTTAACCGCACAGTATGTTTTGCCTTGGGTAAATCGTATTTCCAGCATAGTTCATAGCGCCTTGTAGTAAAGCTTGCCGGCAATTGTGGTGATTCAACCAATTTGTCATCTATATATAATTCTGTATTAAAAATATATTCGGATGAGCTTGCCCACCTGGCTGTTTCGCCTTTCAATACAAAGCCTGTGCCTTCAAATTCGAAACTGATCTCATCTTTACTGGCTGACCATTTTACCGGTATTTTATCAACCGGGTAAAGACCGGGAAAACTTTTTTCAAATTTTACTGCAACAGGTTGTTGTGTTTTTATCATTACAGTTTCACCACTCAATTTTCCGCCATTTTTTTGAATGTTGGTTAATGCATGTTGAAAACCAATTTCATAAACATCATCAAGGCTCATGGTGGTATATTTAAAATCAATGCTCTCTGCTTCTTTCAATCCCATTTTCCAATAGGCAGGTATTTTATCATAGCCTGAAACAGTTCCTAAAATACCGGCTGCCGTAGATGGATTACAATCAGCATCCTGTCCGCACCGGGTAGTTATCTCCAGTGTTTTAGTATAATCACCCTGCCCATACAACAAACCAATTACCACATAAGCTGCATTGACATTTGCGTCAATATTGAAGGGAACAAATACTCCTTCCGGACAACCGATATCATCGGCCCATTTTTTTTGTACTTCCAGCCATGTTTGCTTCCAGTCTTTTGGATATTTTTTATACCAGCTAATGACATCATTGATACATTGATAAAATTTACTTTGTGTTGGAATAGTTTTCAATGCTTCGCTGACGATAAAATTAATATTGGAGGAAGTAAAGGCCAGGGAATACATAGCACCGACATAAACACCACCATACCATCCATCGCCATAATTCATGATATGGCCTATCTTATCACTTATTGCAGATGCCGTATTGGGCATACCCGGACTCATCAATCCTGCAAAATCAGCTTCTATCTGGTAGTCTATACAATCCGCATGCGGGTTATTAATCCAATGACCGGACAGTGGTGCTTTGATGCCCTGATGAATATTATAACGACCAGCCTGGTTGGCATGCCAAAGCATATAGCCTGCATTGGCATACGCATTAGCAAAGGAATCAAGCGGCGCATCAAAACCATATTTTTCAAATACATCTACAAAAGTGAGATCCATATACAGATCATCATACAAACCGGGATTATTAATCATGGTATTTTTCAAATAACCATCATACCATTTCAAGGGTTGATAATCCCCGATAAATGTACCATTGAAACGAAATTCATATGGGCCGCCAAAAGTTACCCCAATTACCTGCCCGGCCCAACCGCCTTTTATTTTATCTTTTAATTGATGTTTGCTTAGTGCAATGTTTTTTGCCTGAGCAATTGCTGTTGCTGATAGCAAGATTAAAAAAATGGCAAGCAGTTTATTTTTCATCATAATTTATTTTAGACTATTGTGAGAATCGCCAGGAGCAATCAGGTCATATTTGATCTATCCATAACTGGTACCACTATCTCCCTTTGCAGTACCTGTCATCACTCTTCCCCGGTAGCCGGCAGATAGAAAATTTCAGCATTTCCATTTTCACTTTTTAATTCTATAATTTAGGTGTATGTTTTTTTAAAAAAAGGTCCATCATAAAAATAAGTATCCTTAAGTAAAGAATCCGGAGCCAGTTGTTTTTTTGTATCACTGTTGTTATTACAGGAAATACAAAAAAACAGTAGTGTGAGGAAAAAGAAACATTTTACTTTATTATTCATACATGATTGATTATAACTAAAAACATTTTTATGCGTAAGGAAACATATTATAAAAATTGCAGGCATCATGCTAAGCAAGCCTATTTTCTTCTTTATCCGCCGGTGCGCGGTTAGATTCAATTCTTAAGTTACTATACTTTTTGTTTGTGTTAAATAAATTATATGAAAACAATTTTAAGCACGGGAATATAAACACAATATGGTGTTGTAAATTGCCAGACAAATGCCGATGCACAACTTTGTATCAGGCATATATAATTTCCCCTGATGAATAGTTTGTTTATTGAAGCCTTAAAAAAAACAAATTTTGATGAAGCGTTTTTATTAAATTAATACAAATTGCAACCTGGTAATTATTTTCAAAAAATTTTCTGGCTGGTCTATTCAGTAAAAGATTTTCCAATCCTGCTGACGTGTAAAATCAAGAAACCTATGGAAAGCAGGATAAGAAATCCGGAGGCCAGCATAAATGTAGAGGAAAGGGATAGAATTTTTAAAACCGGGAAAATAATAATTGGAGATAGGAACTGGCCAAAAAACCAGAATGTGGTAAGCTTTCCAATTTCCTTTCCCCTGATCTCAGGTGGAGCAATTTTCATTACCCACATATTTGTATTAGGAATCATCATACCCATACCCAGGCCCGATAACATCATTGCAATAGCAACCACTGCATAAGTATTGGAGATGGAAATACAAACAAATCCTGCGGCCATAAGTAAGTATCCCAAAGAGAAAATTGAAAGAAAACTAAACCGCCCTTTTATCCTGGAATAGGAAAAGGATGAAACGGCAGAAAATGCTGTACTCATTGCAATAGCTGCTCCTATCAACGAATTTTTTTCGACCCCTATGGTCTTCAGGTGAAAAGGAATTTGTACAGGTATTAAAAAGAAAATTACCCACATCAACATCATATTGAAGAACAACATCCATATTATTCCAGGTGACCTAACATGGTGGTTAACCTGGTTTGTTTTTTCTATAACAGCCGGCTCATGGAGAAACATAGTTGTTAGAGGAAGGATCAGAAGGGAAGATAAATAAATAAGGAAAGGATATCTCCAGCTTAAGTCTGCCAGAATTCCACCCAATCCAATAAATAAAATCCCCCCCATTGACATGAACGCTATTTGTAAGCCAACAAATTTCTGTCGCTCTTTGCCATCAAAATAATCGGCTATCAGCGTAATCACTATGGTCATGGACATGCCTACCGAAATGCCGAGCAAAGCCCGGGATATCAAAATATGATAAAGATTATTCAGAAAATATCCTGCCGTTCCTGAAACAGCATAAAGCACCAGTGACAACCTCAAAATTCTTAACCGGCCATGCCGGTCAATAAGGCGTCCTGTAATGGGGGCAAATATGGCAATCATTAAAGCGGGCAGGGTCAATACTAATTTTACAAGTAATTCTGCATTTTTTACGTCAGAAAAAGCTATTACCATTTGGGGTAATGCCGGAGAAATAGTAATGACAGACATTATTGTCAGGCTGCTAACAAGGAGAAGGGTAAGCTTTAATTTCCATTTTTTATTTTCCATTGATTCAGCTTTCTTATCAGAGATCATATCTACTTGTTCCGCGATACTCACCGGTAAGCTATTTACTCCAAAGTAGAAATTTCACAGGGGCATTCATTTTACATATTTCATTAATTTACAAACCTGCTATTTCCTTTAAGGTTTTATTGTGCAATTTGCTAATGATTACCTTTAAAGGCCGTTGAACTTCAAATGTAAACTAAAGATCAATCAGTGATGAAAAACAGTTACCTCATTCTTATCATTATATGCTGTTTATTTTTTTCGTTCAAAGAACAGGATAAAGAGAGACCTCCCAATATCGTATTAATACTTGCAGATGATCTCGGCTACTCAGATCTTGGATGTTTTGGAAGTGAAATTGCCACCCCCAATATTGATGCGCTGGCAAGACATGGGCAAATATTTAATAATTTTTATACGGCAGCCACCTGCTCACCTTCCAGGGCGATGTTCCTTACCGGAACGGATAATCATATTGCCGGATTTGGAAATATGGCTGAACAGGTTCCCCACTTTCCCGAACAAGTGGGACAACCAGGATATGAAGGATATCTTAATGATAAGGTGGTTTCTATTGCACAATTAATGAAGGACAATGGTTATAACACGTATTTATCAGGGAAATGGCACCTCGGATTAACACCGGATCAAAGTCCCTTTGCCAAAGGTTTTGAAAGATCTTTTGCCTTACTCGATGCTGCTGCTAATCACTTCATACCCGATACCAGTTCTACACTTTTTAGGGAGGATGACCACTATACTGAATATCCTAATGGGCAATATTCAACTGATTTTTACACGGACAAATTGATCAGCTTTATTAAGAAAGATCGCATCAACAAAAAACCGTTTTTTCTCTACGCTGCTTACACTTCACCCCATTGGCCTTTACAAGCGCCATTGGAATTCATCGAAAAATATCATGGGGTTTATGATATCGGATATGATAGCCTGCGGACTTTACGCTTTCATTCATTAAAAGAAAAGGGCATCATTGCCAGGGATGTAATGTTGCCGGAACTTCCTGCGGTAAAAGGTAATTTGTATAATATTTCCAATCGTCCATTGCTGCCCTGGAAATCTCTGGCCAAAAGTGAGCAAAGAATTGAAGCCAGGAAAATGGAAATTTATGCAGGGATGATTGACAACCTGGATTATAATATTGGCCGGCTAATTAAATATTTAAAAGAGATCGGAGAATATGACAATACTTTATTTGTTTTTTTATCAGACAATGGCCCCGATGTTTTTGAAGGAAACGAAACACCTGACAAGTTGAACCCCTATCCCTATATGGGTACTTCAAATTCGTTTATTGCTTATGGTCCTCAGTGGGCGCATGCCTCCAGTGCTGTGAATAGTTTATATAAAGGTTATAGCACAGAGGGTGGCATCCGCAGTCCTATGATAGTGAAAATGCCGTTTCAAAAGGAAGGCAAAGGTATTGTTACGGCTTTCACCACCATTATGGATCTGGCGCCAACATTTCTTGAGCTGGCTCGTAGCACCTATCCCTCATTTTACCAGGGACGACACTTAACGCCTTACAAAGGAGCGTCATTACTTCCTTTGTTGAATAAGAAAAAAAAATATGTTCATGACGAAGAGTATGTAATGGGATGGGAACTCTTTGGGAGAGGCGCAATTCGAAAAGGAAAATGGAAAATAACAAAAATAGAACGACCCTTTGGCAAAGGCGTTTTCGAACTTTTTGACCTGGAAAAAGATCCAACTGAATCGCACGACTTATCCACGCAACATCCTGCAAAATACCGTGAAATGTTAGAACACTGGGAAGATTATGTGAAGGATAATGGAGTGATATTGCTGGACCATTGATATATTTGGCAAAGTTGTGGGCAATGCAAACAGACACCCTACTTCGACTCACCAGAAAAAATGAAGTGAACAAAGACGAAATTATACAATCACAAATTGAACCGCTGTTGAACTACTTTCAAAAAGTAATTCCCCTAAACAACGAGGAAAAACAATTGGTTACCGAATTGTTCAAACCACGACTGTATCGAAAAAAACAATATGTTTTGCAGGAAGGTGATGTATGCAATCAGTTTAATTTTATTGTGCGGGGTTGTCTGCGTATGTACAAAGTAGATGACAAAGGCAATACCCATATTGTACAATTCGCTGCCGAAAATTGGTGGTTGAGCAATATCGGTAGTTTTCACGAACGGAAACCTTCTGAACTCAATATTGATGCATTGGAAGACACAATGGTATTACAAATTAGCTACGACAACTTAGTTTTCCTTTATATAAAAGCACCTAAATTCGACCGTATTTTTAGGGTACTGATTGAAAACAATTTTGTATCTCTACAAAAACGATTGTTGCAAAATATTAGTTCTACAGCCGAAGAAAGGTATTTATCCTTTTCGGAAAATTATTTGCACCTCAACAACCGGCTACCACAAACACAAATCGCTTCATTTTTGGGCATTACACCCGAGTTTTTAAGTCGTTTAAGAAACAAGCAAATCAAAAAATCTTAAACTACATCAATACTATTTCTTGATGCAGTCCATTGGAGAGAGGCTTCTTTCCGATGCAGCTTTGCATTATCAATTTATTCTTAAAATTTAAAAAGAAATAGTTTGACAACAATTAAAACATTAGCAACACTAATAGCCATTGCCTCAATAGTAACCTTCACAAGTTGCGGAAACAATTCTGTAAGCGAGGCAGAAATTGATTCACTAAAAAATCAAATCACTCAACTTACATCGGGAAACGATGACATTGCAAAACACCTTGCTTCATTCGATACGCTTGATTACACAATTTTCAGCAATCAAGAATGGACTAGAATGCATGAAAGTCATTCAAATGACATTAAAGTAATTTGGCCTGACGGACATAATGCGATTGGAATTGAAAAACACATTGAAGACTTGAAAGCATTGTTTGTATATGCTCCCGACACACGAATTAAAGAACATCCCATTCGTTTCGGCTCTGCAAATATGACAGCAGTAACTGGTGTATTTGAGGGAACATTTACCAAACCAATGCCGGTTGGAAATGGAAAATTTACTCAACCAACTGGCAAAGCATTTAAAATGCCAATGCAACTATAGGAATTTGGGGACCAGGCGGCACTATGATTGAAGAGCATTTGTTTTGGGATAATCAAACCTACATGAATCAAATTGGATTAGGGAAATAATTCTAGTATAAAAAATAAAAAAATTAGTATGACAACAATATCAAAAGTAGCCGTTATCGGCTTAGGAAACATCGGGAAAACAATAGCCCAAAATTTTGTAAAAGGCAATCGCCCGGTAATTATTGCAAGCAGAAAATTAGAAGATGCAAAAGCATTAGCACAAGAATTAGGAACACTTGTAACAGCAGCTGAAACTGGCGAAGCCATTAAGAATGCAGATATTATTATACTATCTGTTTGGTTCAACACCATACAAGAATTGTTTGAACAATATGGCACTGAAATGCAAGGAAAAATTATCATTGACCCTTCCAATCCAATTGCACCAGATGAAAATGGCGGCTTCAAAAAAATTATTGGCGAAAAAGATTCCGCAGGACAGTTGAACGCTGCCATATTACCACAAGGTTCAACATTAGTAAAAGCATTCGGAACATTAGGAGCAGCTTCATTAGCTAATGCAGCTTATCAAACACCTGAAAAATCTGTATTATTTTATGCTACAGACGTCAGCACTGTTGATGCAGCAATAGAGCAACTGATACATGACAATGGTTTTGATGCCGTAAAAGTGGGTGGTTTAGACCAATCAATCCGCATTGAAGTATTTGGCGACTTACACGAATTTGGTGCATTAGGCAAAGTTGTTACAACACCCGAAGCAATTGCAAAATTGTAGAAATCTAATTATTTAATCCGTTAATCATAAAATTATGAATATTGCAAAACTATTTACTTCCCTGTGTTTCATTTTGGGAATCTCATTTGGCGTTACTGCCCAAAGCTCTGTCAAATGGCAAAGATTAATGCTTGGGAAACAAACATTTGAGCTTCACAACGTCACCGGTGAAATTGTCAAATTTCAGGGGAAAAAAATATTGAAAATTGAACGAGACCTAACTGCAAGCCCTTTTGACAGTACTAATGTTGAAGCAACAGTAGATGAACCACATTATGCAAAACTTGTTGACTTAAATGATTTTGAAAACGGTTCAATTGAAGTGAAAATGTATAGCCAACTTCAAAATCCCCCACCGTATCGTGGCATTGCAGGATTCATTGGATTATACTTCAGAGTTAAAGAAGACGATTCGGCTTTTGAGAGTATTTACTTAAGACCCAAAGTCGGGAGGGTTAATAATCAACAATACAGAAATCACACAGTTCAATATTTTTCCTATCCTCATGCAAAGTTTGATACTTTGAGGAAAACAGCTCCGGGTAAATATGAAGGCTCAGCTCCTGTTGCTTTAAATGAGTGGATTACAATGCGGATAGAGGTGAATGGCGAAACTGCGGAGATGTTCATAAATGACATGAAATATTCCACATTTGTTGTAGATAAAATGCTTGGTAGTAATAAAAAAGGGGGAATTGGATTGTATGTTGACATTGGCACAATAGGATATTTCAAAGATTTAAAGATAACCAGGAAAGCCTTAAAAGTTAAACGGGAAACTGGCGAGAAGGTAAACGGAATTTAGTAGTTATCCTTGCTCAATTTAAGATTCTCTGAAGTACAATGCACATGCCCACAACTTGGTATTGCTGGAAGGTGGGGACGTTGAAACATCAGCTATGTGCTACTCTCAACAGTAGTTCGGGCTCGACGTTCCATGTTCAGCTTTTTGTCGTTAACTTCAACTTCATATTTCAATTGGGCAGCAGTTAACCTGTGAGGTTATAAAAATCACCCATATTCTACACGCTGTGATAGAAAAATGTTGGTGAATATTTTAAGTGGTGATGGCTACTACTAATGTTTATCTCCGGGGGGTGGCAAAAAAAATGGTTTTGGTTGTGGTATTAAAGGTTCTAATTTTTTGTTAGCCAGACCTGGATGATTGGCAGGTATAAAAGTAGAGCGAAATTCGAAATAGGCAAACGGTATGGGAGAAACAGGATCACCATTTGGTTTATGAATATCACCATGATAAGGATTTAAATATTCCCAAACAATTTTACCATCAGGAGTAACTTCAAAAAAACGTCCTCTTGCTCCTTCATTAATAAAGGTATTGCCATTATTCATCCGGTGTGCGCCTGAAATGAAACTACTCCAAAAGGAAAGAGTATCCGGAGCAACATAAACCCATACAGGTTTCTCAGGGCCAAATGGCTTTTCCTTTTCTATAATATACTTGCCATCTTTACCAACAGGAGGAGTCAGTTCATACACAGCAGAATAATTATGGACATCATTACCCATTACACTCCAATCTAATTCTCCGGGCGGATGGTTGTTGAACACAGTTAAATTTCCCGCTCCCGGCTTGCCCTTCTCAATCCATCTGACATCATGCTGGCCAAACAATTGCCGGTTGGTTGAATCACCCCTTTGATAGTTTTTAGGATTTCCCCAGCGGTAAAGAAAATCTCCTCCTTTTCCCCAACGGCCGCCTTTGTGAGATGCTGCTTCTTTGATGGTGGTGCTGTGATCAATGATGAATATTTCATTTAAAGTTGGGGAGCTGAAAACAATCTGATCCAGATCTGCATTATATTTTATAGCATTAAAATGAAAAATATCGGCACCCCTGTTATCGGCAGTCGTGTTCCTCTCTTCCATTCCTTTAGCCTTCAAAATATCCACACTATCCTGGGTTATAGCCGGAGGCAAGGGTACCCCCATGTTAAAATCTAATAATTCAGGATGATCTGCCGGCTTTCCATAGTTAGCTTTTTTAGAATCAAAATCCTGGATTAAATGATCCGAAACATGCCACTCCCATACGATCTTACCGCCAGTTTTACCTTGTGGTTCAATTTCTATGATTTTTTCTAACCACGGTCCGGACTTAGGTACCTTCTCCGGTTTCCTTCCATTTTCTATGGCATCTACATATGACGTGGTTTCATAAGCTATAGCAAGTATATGACCGTTAGGCATTACATCGAAATCATGATGTACTATATGTTCTTCCGTAGCATATTCAAAATCCCACAACATCTTACTATTCCAGTCAACTTTTTGTATGCGTCCATAAGGCCCGCCAAAACCAAAGACAGGATAATCCGGATCATCTGCTCCCTGAATCAGTGATCCATCATTCATCAAATAAGCATTGAATGCCCCATAATTTCCTTTCCATTGATGTACTACTTCACCCCTTCGATTGAGTAAATAAACTAATGAGGAATTAGGCACTGCAAACATAATATAGCCATCCGCTAAACCATCGTTATTAATTTTTAAACCTCGTGGTATGTAAAGTCCAAACATATTCCTGTCTTTTCCTGGAGGCGCTTTTTTATTTGATGTGTCTTTGCTATCAATCTTATCCTGGCTGAGTAACGCTATTGAAAAAAATACTAAAAGTTGGAGAACCAGGAGTGCCTTTTTCATGTTGAATTAGTTGAGTTTTATTATAGACTATTTTATCCTTTGAGAAGTATATATTGATTGACATTTTATCATCCTGTACCATTGAATGTTAGATGAGTTTTCCCGCTAAGCTGGAACTCTTCTATTTTTTGTCGCCTGGAGCAGGCATATTAAATACTTTGGGCTGTGGACTTATGGGTTTCAATTTTTTATTTGCAAGTGCCGGGTGATCCGCCTCAATAAATGTTCCCCGAAACTGAATAAAAGTTAGCGGCATTGGGGGAATTGGATCACCATTTGGTTTTCGCACTTCACCACGGTAAGGATTTAAATATTCCCAAACTATTTTACCGTCTTTGGTAACCTCAAAAAACCGTCCTTTGGCTCCCTCGTTAATAAAAGTATTACCATTGTTCATTCGATGCGCACCGGAAATGAAACTGCTCCAAAAGGAAACAGTATCCGGGGCTATATAGCTCCAGACGGGCTTTTCCGGGCCAAAAGGTTTGCCTTTTTCAAGGAGATAGTTGCCTTTTTGATCTGTTGGGGGGGATATTTCATAGATGGCAGAATAATTCATGCTGCCTTTGCTGTGAATATCATTATTGAATAACATCAGATTACCCGCGCCAGGTTTTCCTTTTTCAATCCAGCGAATATCATGCTGGTGAAATAACTTCCGATCAGTAGAATCACCCCGGCGATAATTTTCAGGATTTCCCCAGCGGTAGAGAAAATCTCCTCCTTTCCCCCATCTGCCGCCCTTATGACCAGCTGCCTCTCTGGTGGTTGTGCTATGGTCTATAATGAAGATTTCATTCAAGTCAGGAGAGCTAAAAGCAATCTGGTCCAGTTCAGCGTTATACTTGATCGCATTAACATGATAAACATCTGATCCCCTGTTTTCGGGTGTTTGATTTCTCCACATTACTCTTCCCTGTTTTTTCAAAATGTCCATGCTGTCTTCTGAAATCAATGGGGGTACGGTATCACCAACATTAAAATCTAATAATTCAGGGTGCTCTGCAGGTTTGCCATAGTTGGCTTTTTTAGGATCAAAGTCCTGGATCAAATGATCCCATATATGCCATTCCCAAACAATTTTACCACCATGCTTGCCCTGTGGATGTATCTCAACAATTTTATCAGGCCATAAACCTGCTTTAGGTGTTAATTTGGGTTTTCTGCCTGCAGCTAATACTTCATCGGCTGTCCTGGCTTCCCAGGCAATGGCAAGTACATTTCCATTAGGCATCACCGTAAAATCATGATGTGTGTGGGATTCTTCATTAGCATATTCAAAGTCCCAGACTATTTTATTATCCCAGGTGATTTTTTGGATTCTTCCGGCTTCTCCGCCACCTGCAAAAACCGGAAAGTCTGGATCCATGGCATTTTGTAACAGTGATCCATCATTATTTAAATAGGCACTCGTAGTTGGACCGCCATAATTTCCTTTCCACTCGTGAACTACTTCACCTTTACGATTGATAAGATAAACTGAGGCAGAATTTGGTACCCCAAACATGACATATCCTTCCGACAACCCATCAGAGGAATAGGTTAAACCTCGCGGTATTCCATGGCCGAACATATTTCTATCTTTACTGGGATCTGCTTTTTTATCTACTGAGTCTTTCTTATTGACAATGACCTGGCCGAATGACACTATTGATGTACATACTAACAGATAGATAAGTAAAAGCGTCTTTTTCATGATGAATTGGTTAAAGTTAATTTTAGCAGATAATATTTTATGACCAAAAATTTATGTAGCTATACTAACATACTAATTTATTTTATAATTTGGACATTAAAGGTTGTATTATAAAATTGATTCTAAAAAATTAATTTAGAATGTGATCTGATTTTTTTTTATTGAAGTAAATTAAAGTATAACTTGATAAAGTTTCTTTTCTAAAACCAAAACTCTACAACTATGTCAATCAAAATTATTGGAGCTGGCTTACCACGAACTGGCACTAACACGCTTAAAGAATCTCTTGAGAAACTGGGTTATAAAAAGACGTATCACATGAAGGAGCTCCTGGTGCACCCGGAAAATCTTCATTATTGGACAACACTAAAAGAAACAGGTACAACCCAATGGGATGAATTATATAATGGCTGCCAGGCAACCGTGGATTTCCCTGCTTACCCCTGGTATAAGGAGCACATGAAACAGTATCCTGATGCAAAAGTAATTTTAACTGTTCGACCGTTTGATAAGTGGCATACCAGCGTATTCAGCACCATCTGGCAAGCCGGCCCCCAAACCCTTCCGCAAAAATTAGCCATGTTATCAAAACTGCTTCTAAATCCCCGTCTCCGGTCTGTAATTAAATGCGTCAAACTGGCTAAAGAAATGATTTTCAAAGTACACTTTCAGGGAAAATTTGAAGACAAAGCGGAGGCTGAAAAAATTTTTAATAAGCACATTGCAGATGTAAAAGCTTATGTACCGGCAGATAAATTACTTGTTTACGATGTGAGTGAAGGCTGGGGTCCTCTTTGCAAATTTTTGGGTGTGCCAGAGCCCAATGAACCACTTCCCCATTTAAACAAAAAGGAAAATTTTAAGGCAATGTTGGGTGAACTTATGAAGGGAAACATGGTGTAGGCCGTCTTAAACAATCGGGGATAATAACGTTCCTTTAAATCCTTAACACCAAAAGCAGAGATGTCTTTGTGCATTGTATATTTTATAAAGCAATAAACGACGGGTTTAACAAATTCTCTTTATTGTACATAAGTTCTGTTTGTAAATCAGTTTGGTAAATACTCATATTTAAAGATCGTAAAATAGCATCCCCAGCGGCCGTATCCCATTCCATAGTTGGTGCTATCCTGGGGTAAATATCTGCAACACCTTCTGCCAATAGCATTAGTTTTAGTGAACTGCCCATAGAGGAAAAGTTTGCATTGGGAAACTGATTAATAAAGGCGCTTGTTTCTTCGTTCATGTGCGATTTAGACGCTACAATAGTTATTGGTTTCTTCTTCCGTAATTCTTCGATTGTCCTTTTTTTTAAGATAAAAGATAATTGTACTTTGTTTCCATTATCTATTTTATAAACACCTGTTTCTTTCGAGCCATAATATAGCATATTAATGCAGGGTGCATATACTACACCGGCAACAGGAATATTGGAACTCATCAAAGCAATATTCACCGTAAACTCACCGGTTCTTTTTATAAATTCCTTTGTTCCATCCAGGGGATCAATCAGCCAGAAATATTCCCAGTTTTTACGGTCAGTGTAACTAATAGAACTGCCCTCTTCCGACAGAATAGGTAAACCCGTATCCTCCAGTTGTGAAACAATAATCGAATGGGCTGCTTTATCTGCAAGTGTAAGGGGCGACTTATCGCTTTTCATCTCCACGCCAAAGTCCCCGGAAGCATACACTTCTAATATCGCTTTTCCTGCCTGTAGTGCAGCTTTTTTGGCTAACTCCAGCAAATGTGTTATATCAATCATAGTTAGTATAAATTGAATTCTATTAGAAATTAAATACTGATTATGGGCTCTACTAATCTAATAATCTTTTGCACAGATTCTTCCACCGTTTCGTCGCCGGTCAGTACCTCTAAATCAGGCAAAACAGGCGGATCATAGGGGGCACTGATGCCGGTAAAATTGGGAATAATACCTTTTCTTGCTTTGGCATACAATCCTTTCACATCACGCTCCTCACATACTTCAAGGGTACAGTTTACATATACTTCAGTAAACCGGTGCTCTCCAACAATATTTTTAATTGCCTGGCGGTCGTCTCCGCTTGGCGAGATAAAAGCACTGATAACAATAAGACCTGCATCCAGCATCAACTTTGCTACTTCCCCTACT
>JBGTNK010000166.1:0-2230 GCA_041743125.1 Chitinophagaceae bacterium | reverse complement strand
AACGGATGAACATTTGTGGTCAGAAACTTATGATCGTGAATTCAAAGAGGTGTTTGCTATTCAAAGCGATATTGCGCAAAAGGTAGCCAGTGAATTAAAAATTACTATTGATCCGGATGTAAAGCAAAGAATTGAAGCTTTACCAACACAAAGTGTAGAGGCTTATGCGCTCTACCTTCCGGCTAAGAATTTACCAACAAAAAGCTCAAAAATTGCTTTAGAAAAAGCCATTGATCTGGATTCAAACTTTGCTGACGCTTATACTGAATTGGCGCTTTACTGGCTTCTGCAGGGAACATGGCTTGGTGAATTACCAAGCGAACAGGTATTGAAAATGGCTGCCCCTTTACTTCAAAAAGCATTGCAAATTAATCCTGACCTTGCTTCTGCGCATTATCATATGGCCAACCTGCAATTATGGTACAGGTGGGATTTTGATGCCGTTGAAAAAGAATATAAAAAGGTTCTTCAATTATATCCTTCCGATAGTGAAGTAGCCTCGCCGTTTCAGGACTACCTTATAGCAACGGGTAGGTTTGAAGAAGCTTTAAAACTCGCCATTAATAATTTTAATAACGATAAAAATAATTGTGTTAATTGGTCTCAATTGGCATTGGCATATCAATTTAACAACCAACCATTAAAAGCAATGCAGACGATTGAGGCGGCAGAAGCATTATGTCCAAATATCGACTTTTTGAAAGTGATTGTAATCGGGCTAAATATTTACAACAACCGGTTTGAACAAGCCATTCAGGCTTTTGATAGAATTGACTCCGTTTCGGAATTTAGATTTCATCCGTCTATTTTAGGCCGTCTTGCCATCGCTTATTACAAAACAGGGCAAATTAATAAAGGGGATATTTTTTTAAATGATTTGAAACGAAAAAGTCAGCATACGTCAGCGGGTAGTCCTTACTTTTACCTGGCAGCCGTTTACACTGCCCTGGGCAAAAACGATCTTGCCATTCAATCGCTGGAAAAAGCTTACAGCGATCATGAAGTAGAAATGTACTGGCTAAAAGTAGAGCCGCTATTTAAATCATTGCATAATGATAAAAGATTCCAGGATATTGTAAACAGAATCGGCTATCCAAAATAATTCACTTGCCCCAATCCCGTCAACTCGCAGCTATTATGTTTACCGACATTGTCTGGTACACAGCTAAAAGGAGATTGGATTGAACATGACCCTGATTATGATTCACTGAGAAATGAACCTCGCTTCAAGGCATTACTTAATCAGTTAAGTTGAATTATTTCAAACTACAAGAGTATATTTTTCATAGAAAACCATGCTTTGCCTGAATAGTTATTAACCTGTAATAAGCTACCGCTGACCCTGGTCCATCCTGCTTTGTCCCGGCGGTTTCATACCTTTAAGAATTGGCTTTTTTCAAAATCAAGGGTTGCCGGTGTTTCAGAAACTTATAAATATTGCCTGTATTTTTTTTATGATTTACTTGACCTGGGCATGTCTTTCCGGCTGTGCCAAGGAATATAGTTACGAAGGCGGCCCAGCTAATGACACATTGGTTAGTATTGACACCGTGCCCGGCACGGATACCTCTGCAGTCCCTGTTTTCGGATTTCCATTTTGTGAAGGATGCCGCAACAAGGATGATTTTATAGCTTATACGTGGAATTTCAAAACAGATACTTCCCTTTTATGCGGCACAGTTACTAATGCCGTCATTACGCCAGAACGAAGCGGATTTACTTTTTTTGGACCATCAACCTGTTCTGCAGATACGGGATTGGTGATGACCGTTTTTCTAAACGGAGAAAGGTTAAACCGGAATCAGTCAAATATAACCACCAACCTGGTTACTTTTCAATATTATGATAACACAACCTTTACAGATATTTTTAATTCAGGCTTACGTACAGTTTCCTTCACCATTGATTCTTATGTTCATTCAACCGGCATTGCCAAAGGAAGATTCAGGGGAAGTGTAAGAGCAAAAAACAATAACGTGGTTGAAATAAAGGATGGAAAATTTGTGATAAAATTTTAAGAGTAAAATTCAATTTAAATCCTTATTTATTAATGACCGCAGGTAGCCATATTGAATAACAGATACAATCGGGAACTCGTTATTTTTGCCGGAACAAATTACCGGCCATCCATACTGGTAATTTTAAAAAGTATTCATTTCCATTTTCAATTGTATGGCAGATCCTTATCACCAACTCGCTGCTATTTTATTTGCTGATATCGTTGATTATT
>JBGTNK010000165.1:0-38015 GCA_041743125.1 Chitinophagaceae bacterium | reverse complement strand
AGGCGAGCAATGATCTGAGTGTTTTATAAATACTCCTCATTTTTGTTTTTACTGATCCTTCGGGTTGGCAGACCATCTGCCCTATTTCTTTACAGGTAAATCCTGAACTGAACAGTTCTATGATTATCCGTTCTTTGGGATTTAACAAAGAAAGAGATCTTAATAGATCATAGCTGTTTATGTGACGGTACGTGCAACTAGTTTCTTTTGATTCAATTTCCGTTACGAAAACGGTAAGCCCTCTTTTCTTAACTTCTTTGCTACGTAAATAATCAATAATCTCATGCCGTGTTATTGAATACATCCAGGTAAAAAGACTACCTTTTTCACTGGAATATTTTTCTAAATTCAACCAGAACTTAAGAAAAACATTTTGCAGAATTTCTTCTGACGTCAGTTCACACTTTATCATTCTTTTTATTAAGCCAAAGAGGGCAGCCGAATAAGAATCATATAAAAAGTTGAAAGCCCTTTCATTTCTTAATTGAAGCTGGTAGATTAATGTGGACTCGGAGAAAGACATTGCTCCTGTATTGGCTGTTAAAGCAGTTGCTATCATACTTCATTATCATAAAAAAGTATGCCACCTGCTATTGTGCTTAAAACTGTCAGGCATTTTTGAGTTTAAAGGAATTAAATGCCTGAAATGAAAAATTAAAAAAATATCTGGGGATTTGATTCTACAAGAAACCAACATCTATTTTTCTGTCTAGCGATTGGTTACGAGTTTGAAATTATTGAAATCTAAAATAACCCTTGAAAAGCCCGGTTTTAATAAAAAACATTTAATAAGAAATTTAAAGATCGGGATAATTTTAAGACGGTCCGGACTCTTTAAAAATTATCCCTGATGATGACATATCCATCGGAAAACATATTTCCAATTTCTGGTTTCTGATATAAATGACTTTAATTCCTTCTTTGCATCGTATCGTTCATATGCATGGTATCGCTCATATGCATACCCGTGTCCATGTTCATCGTGTTATCTCTTTCGGGCATCGTTATGGAATCTGACCGGGTTGATTCTGTGCTTTCTTCATTGTTGCAGGCAAATAAAATAACTGCCAGGAACATAATCAATAATTGTTTCATTGGTTTTAATTTTAAATTTTGATCTGATTCAATTTAATTAATGATGAGATTGTTCATCCAAATGCGAAATTTCCATATCAATTCTATTTCGTCAGGCCTTTTAATTTTTCTGACTCGAATAAAGCTCAATTATATTGCCAGAAAGAAACAGGTGAAATGAAGGAGATAAACATTAAACTTTGGGTAATGAATTACACAGGGGCGTTAAAAGTGATAAGAAACTTTATTATACGTGTGGAGAAAATATGGTATTCCGTTTGACTGTTTTTACACAGAAACTTAATATTTGGTATGCACCCTGAACCTTCAGGATAAAAAAAAGAACTAATTCTATGGCAAAAAATGGCCCCATCCTTTGTATAGATGATGATGCTGACGAGTGTGAACTCATTAAAAGCGTATTGCTAAATGAAAAAATAAGAAATGAATTGGTTTGCTTTTCTGATTCCAATAAAGCGTTTACTTATCTAAAAACAACTGACCAGCAACCTTTCCTTATTTTTTGTGATATTAATATACCGGGGATGAATGGTATTGAATTCAGGAAAAAATTACACGAAGATGAGGAGCTAAGGAGGAAAAGTATTCCCTTTGTGTTTTTTACTACTTCCGCAGGAACAGAAGCGGTAAGAAGGGCTTATGAAATGAACGTTCAGGGATTTTTCGAAAAGCCATCCTCTTTTAAAGAAATTACTCAATTGATCAGAAGGATTTATGATTACTGGCAGATTTGCAAACATCCCAATAACGGGTGATGAAAAAAATATAATCTGATTTTTTTTTTGGGTATAGTAATTGATATATTTAAAATACCAAAGCGCTTCGCTTGTGACAATACAAATTACAGCTTCAACTGTGATTTCCCCGCCTTTCCTTTTGGGTCCTTTTCAATCCAGTCAGTTCTGTTACCATTAATCCTTAGTCCCGGGGAGTAATTGCAGTTGAAGTTATTTTATTTAACAAGCATACCAGGAAAATTGATAGATCAATTTTACCGCTTAGATATCATTTGCAATAAACAGAAGAGAAAATGAAAACACATATATTGATAGTTGATGACGACGTAAACCAAATGCGATTTTTTTTGAGCGCTTTGGAACAAGTGCTGCAACCGTTTAAATGTACATATGCTTCAAACGGAATACATGCCCTTAAAATCCTTTTTTACCTGAGACCGGAAACTATTTTTGTGGATTATTATATGCCGGTGATGAATGGTCTGGAGTTTACTGAGCAATTAAAGAAGATTGAAGAGTTGAAGGACATACCTGTTTTTTTATATGCTGATCGTTTATCCCCGGCTGCGCTTCAGAAAGCCCGTGAGTTAGGTGTCACTGGTTGCCTGGAAAAGCAAGCTACCCTTGATAATATGATCCTTCATTTGAAACAATATTATTATTGTACTCCGGCATGATCATTTTCTGAAGGAAAATAACAATAAAAATTTGCTCCATTTTCAGGAACACTTTCGGCAGTTATAAAACCGCCGTGTATATCCATGATCTTTTTACAAATGGCTAATCCCATTCCAGAACCTTTGTGATTCCTGGTTTCTGGTATACGAAAAAACATTTTAAAAATGTCGGTCGCATGCTCCGGGTTAAAACCATGCCCATTATCAGTTATAGAAATAACGTCATATTTTTTTCCGGGAACAGCGAGAGGATTATTGATGGTTAATCCCTCCCGTGAATCGCAATTGATGTGAATGATTATTTTTTTTCCTTGCTGATGAAATTTGATGGAATTATCAATCAGGTGGTGAAACATGAGGGAAAGTAATGCCGGGTATCCGTAGAGCACCGGCAAATTTGCGCAATCGATCTGGACGTCCTCTTCTTTTATTTTTTTTGTTACATAGGTTTTAATTGTTTCCAGCAATTCATTAACATTG
The DNA here is from genome assembly GCA_041743125.1 of Chitinophagaceae bacterium. GTDB lineage: Bacteria > Bacteroidota > Bacteroidia > Chitinophagales > Chitinophagaceae > Terrimonas_B. The sequence goes on along the minus strand of JBGTNK010000165.1, from coordinate 35,026 downwards.
ACCTGGCTCTTTCCGCCATCCAGGCTCTTGATAGAGGAATATATAATAATGTCTTCGGTTAAAAGTTTTAGTTTTTGAATGGCGGCCTGGGCCCTCCTGATATTAGCCCTCGCGGTATGATTAAGGTTTTTTGCTTCTGTAGTTGTAATATATTCCAGGTTAGTATATAAATGCTTGAGCGTTTCTTTATAATCATTAGCTGCAATGGAGGTGAAGGTTTGCATTTCCAGGTTTACCTTGGCCAGGTGGTGATTGGCTGCCAATACATTTTCATTAAGTGCATCAATTTTTTCTTCCAGCTTTACCTGGTCAGTAATATCCCGGTCCACGCCGATAGATTTTACCATTTTGCCTTTATCATCTCTGATGCCAATAGCTTTAATCTGTATCATCCGCTTTATCTTTCCCGGCAGCTGCAATTGTATTCTTTCTTCGATCGGTTCCGCTTTCCTGATCATTTCTACCAGTCTGCCTGTTTTTTCTTTTTCTTTTTCAGACACAAACTCAAGGTATATTTCAGGGTTTACTTTTGTTTCTTTCGGTAAATCAAACAACCGGTACATTCCTTCAGACCAACAAAATTGATTGGTTGGCAGATCATAAAACCATGTCCCCATTTCCACTATTTCTTCTGCCTGCTTCAGTAAGTTCAGGTTAGTCATTAATTTAGCTTCCTGTTCTTTGCGGTCTGTGATGTTATGCGAGACACCCATTTTCTCCACGGGTTCTCCCGTTATATTTCTTTTAAAAACAGAGGTCCGGGTACAATACCAACTTAATTCCCCATTATTGTTTTTCATCCGGTGCTCTATTTCTAACACGGTATTGTCCGGAAGTGATTTTACTTTTTTCAGATGATCTTTCATGGCTTCCAGGTCGTCTTCATGAAAAAGGTCGACCAGGGGATTTTTCATTTTTTCAATTTGTTCCTTTGAATACCCCAGTTCTTTGGCTATTTGCCTGTTGGTATAGGAAACTAACCCGGTTTGCAGATCCATGATATAAATGATATCCGGAGTGGTGTCAGCAATTTGTTGCATCATATGCCTTGCTTCACTATTACTGCTTTCCAATATCTTTTTATCCGTGATATCCTCAATAGAAAGCATGATGCCGTCACCAAATTTTCTGTATGTTATGTGGAACCATTTATTTGAACCATTAATAGAGAAAGAATCTACAGACGGCGTAGGGTAAATCGCATTAACGCCTTTAACCAGGTCCTGAAAAATATCCGGTCTTTTCAAGTTTTCGGCCATCAGGTTTTTTTCGTGGTCTGTATAATTATTTGATATTTCGTTGCCAAGTATATATTCAAAATCCACGATCTCACCCTGGCCATCGCGTACAGATTTAAGGACCTGTACCCCTGTGGGTACGGTATCCAATACCGCCTGGAGGAGCAAAGGACTAAGTGTAATTAACTCTTCCGTATTGAGAGAAGAAAAAAGGGGACCATGTTTCATAATAATAAAACCACTGTGCACTTTCAGACAGCAGCAACTGATATCCGAAATTTTTTAAAATAATTTGCAAGGAAATTTAAAAGAAGGAAAATTTACAGGATGCTTACATCAGATCAGCGGGTTGGCCTGTATCTTTTCAGTCGTATGTATTAAAACCGGCCCGATAGCGTAGCAAGTAAAGATAAGGTTGTTACTTGATTAATCATGCAATGTTTAGGCACAAAAAATTGGAAGAATTAAATAGAAATCACCTTACAATTAAAAAATCAACTATACGGGCCAAAACAACCTTGCAATCCGAAAAAAGACTCAAGGTAATTGAAATACTACCTTTTACAGAGCTTCCTCCTGATAACATACCGGGTATTGGTGACATTGAAAAGGAGTGTATAGGTGCTGATACACTTTTTTCATTATTCATAGCAGACATCATCAGGGAAGAAATTTTTTTTATACGATAAGGTTACCAATTATCGAATATCAATCCGTAGCTCTCTTCATTCAATATATCCTTCCAATTATTGATCACCGCTTTATAAGCTTCACCAACCGGCATTATCTTCAGGTCAGGATCAAATAATCCTAATTCATTAATATTCCCGGCATCGTTTCTTAATGCGGAGTCCCACTCTATCTGGTGCAGTAAGCTATACCAGGTAAAACCGATGATGGGTATTCCATCATGTTTCGCCCGGTGCACATTGGCCCCTTGCTTCAGTAACCACTCTTTGCTTGCCGGCATTTTTATGTTGGTTTCAGTATGCATGACGGGTAATTTGTACCTTTTATAATACTGAATGGTGATCACATAGTATCCAAAAATTTCCCTGCTGCTTGTGTATGGCCATCCGGAAAATAACAGGTGTTCATTGGTTACATAAGAATCATTTGCCATTATGCATTTTGCTTTTACCTGGTTTTTGGCAAACCAACTGTATTCATGTTTTGTCATTCCGGTCTTTAATAAAAATTCATACATCGTAACATTCAGCGGATACCTGTAAGTAAGGTCCAGTTAAAGAAATCGTTTTAAATTCAGGAACCTGACCCGGGGTACAGCTGCAGGGTCCATAGCATGAAAATATTCAGAAGACTCGCTCTGCATGAAAGTAGCTTCCGGTTGAACGGCCAGGATATTATTCATTGCTATCACATTGGCCTTGCAAAGATGTTTTAGGGCAGTAACAAATGCACTGTCTGATTGTAACCGCTCATTCCACCACCCGTATAGTGCCGAAAACATAGCCGTAATGAAAATTTTATTAATGGGTGTATATAATTGCAGGTCGGGAAACCGTCGGGCAAAAGCTTTTTAATATTCTGCAAAATATTCGGGGAAATCCGAGAATTTCCCCCGCCTTAAGAAAGTGATTCTAATTTGATCACCTTACCCCAATATTCAGGATTTGTTTAAGTGCAATTGTTTCCCCAATAATTGGAGAGCCGCTGTGGCGTTTACAAATTTAATCGGCTCAAATAATTTATTATCCGCTTTATGGTAATTAATAAAAAAATTCTCCGGCTGCTGGTTGTGTTTTCGGGAAAAATCACGAATATCTTTTATATGGTCATAAAGCCGTGAATGTTCGGGAACAAAAAAATTACGATCATTTCGGATCATTTTCTGTCCCGGCGATGTTTGCTGTGCTAACAGGGCCCCAATGGTTCTGCATCTGAATTCTATACCCGGGAAAGGAGTACACTCCGTAAAAACCATGGTATCAACCGGATCTCCGTCATCTGCCATTGTATTTTTTACCATACCAAAGTCATACGGAAAACTCATGCCCGGGGTGAGTAATTTTTTTAGGCGGAAACAATTTTCTTTTCATCATAAATGTATTTGCCAATGCGCTGTCTTGGAGTTTCTATGATCACGGTTACCAGGCCCAAATGGTGCCCGCTATTTCTTTTTATTGCCCCGGCCTTCTTTTTGTAAGTATTAACTGTTGCCATAATATTAACGCCTGTCAAAAAACTATGCCATGGGATTAGCCACGTACAAGAAAAAAAGAAGTTTTACAAAAACACCAGAGCCGGCAGGCGGCAAAAGTTCGGATGGGGAGCTCCGCTTTGTGATTCAAAAGCATGACGCCACTAATCTCCATTATGATTTTAGGCTGGAAATGGAAGGTGTTTTAAAAAGCTGGGCCGTACCCAAAGGACCGTCCACCGATCCTTCAGTAAAAAGGCTTGCTATGATGGTTGAAGATCACCCGTATGATTACCGGACATTTGAAGGCATTATTCCTAAAGGTCAGTATGGTGGCGGAACCGTTATTGTATGGGATGAGGGAACTTATTCAATAGATGGCGAAGAGGCTGGTGATAAAAAGAAAATGGAGAAAGTTCTTTTGCAACAACTAAAGAAGGGTAAGGTGGTTTTCACTTTACATGGCCAGAAATTAAAAGGAGAGTTTGCGTTGGTTAAATCATCCTACCAGGGAACCAATTCATGGCTGTTGATGAAATTGAAAGATAAATATGCAAAAACGAGTGATGTTACAAAAAAGGATAAATCGGTGATATCTGGAAAAACCATCAGCCAGGTAGCGAAATCACCGGAGCATATTTATGGACAAAAAGAAAATGAACCAAGCCCAAAAGAGAATTCAACTACTTCAAAAAGAATAAAAAAAAAGGCAAGAAAAAAACCGGTAACAAAGGAGCAGGGTAAAAAGCAAAAATTTCCAGTAAATCTTTCTCCTATGCTGGCCACCCTGGTGGATAAACCCTTTAACGAAGAAGGCTGGGTATATGAAGTAAAATGGGATGGATACAGGGCACTGGCTTATTTAAATAAAGGAAAGGTGCTACTCAGCAGCCGCAATAATAAATCTTTTGACAAAAAGTTTTATCCCGTTCATAAAGCTCTCGGAGAATTGAAGTTGGATGCTGTGCTGGATGGAGAAATTATTGTTGCCGGGGAGAATGGGATTTCAAATTTCGGCCATTTACAAAACTGGCGCAGCGAGGTGGATGGTGAATTGAGGTTTTACGTATTTGATGTGCTCTGGCTGAACGGATATTCATTAATGGAATTACCTCTATCAGAAAGAAGGGAAAAATTAAAAGAAATAATACCAGCACACCCGGTTATTCAGATCAGCCAGCTTTTTGATTCAACGGCCACTGAATTCTTTGAGGCAGCCAAAAAAATGGAACTGGAAGGAATAATGGCAAAAAAAGTAAACTCTTTTTATTCACCCGGCATACGAACAAGAGAATGGTTGAAAATTAAAATTTCAAAACGGCATGAGGTGGTAATAGGAGGATATACCCGGAATAAGGGAAGTTCAAAAAGCTTCAGTTCTCTCCTGGTAGGCGTTTATGAATCCGGGAAACTCAGGTATACCGGTAAAATAGGAACCGGGTTTTCAGATAAGCTGCAAAATGAAATGATGAAAAATTTTAAGAAGCTAATTGTAAAAAAGAATCCCTTTGAAACAGCCCCCGATGTTAACAAACCCTCCCGGTTCAGGCCCAATCCCCCGCAGGCAACAGTCACCTGGTTGAAGCCTTCATTAGTTTGTGAAGTGTCATATGCTGAAGTTACCTCTGATGGAGTGATGAGGCATCCATCTTTTGAGGGGATGCGGGATGATAAAAAAGCAAAGGAAGTCAGGGCGGAAATAGCAAAATCGGCTGCAGCAACTAAAGATCATGACCGTTCAGTTTTGCATAAAGAAAATATGCTTAGCCAGGGAAATCAGAAAGAATTAAAAACCTTATTAAATCCTTCTGAAAATCAACAAGTGAAAAAAATCGACGGCAAGCCGCTCACTTTTACCAACCTTCAGAAAATATACTGGCCAAAAGAAAAGATCCTGAAAGGAGATATGATCAATTATTATTACCAGGTGGCTCCTTTTATGCTTCTCTATTTGAAGGACAGACCCCAGTCATTGAACCGATACCCGAATGGAATTAAAGGTGCAAGCTTCTATCAAAAAAATATTGCCGGTAAGTTTCCATCATGGATAAAAACGCATGATTATGAAAACACCACAAAGGCAGGAGAAAAAAAATTCCTTGTATGTGCTGATGAGGCCCACTTATTATATATGGCTAACCTGGGATGTATTGAAATGAATCCCTGGCATAGCCGTGTACAGGTACCCGATAAACCAGATTGGTGCGTGATTGATCTTGATCCTGACACCAATTCATTTAACCAGGTAATTGAAGTGGCCCAGGTTGTCAACCAGATTCTGCAATCGGTGCAGGTACCTTCTTATCCCAAAACATCAGGATCTACAGGGCTGCATATTTATATACCATTGGGAGCAGCATATAGTTATGACCAATCGAAGACCTTAGCCCAACTTGTTGTTACCCTGGCGCACCAGCAATTGGAAAATTTTACAAGCCTGGAAAGGAGCCCGGCCAAAAGAAAGGGTAAAATATACCTGGATTATTTGCAAAACCGGGCTATCCAAACTATTGCTGCTCCTTTTTCATTGCGTCCTAAAACCGGGGCCACTGTTTCCATGCCGCTTGCCTGGGATGAAGTAAAACCCGGGTTGAACATGAAAGACTTTACTATTTATAATGCTGCCAGGCAGGTGAAGGAAAGAGATAAATTGTTCCGGCCGGTGTTAGGAAAAGGGATCCATTTAGAAACAGTATTAAAAAACATGGCTGGCCTTTGACCTAAAACAAATCAGGCGTTTTAAAAACAGATTAATTAAAATTATGGAAGACAAGGCATACCTTATAGGGATAGTAGCAGGCATTTGTACAGCGGTTTCACTCCTTCCGCAACTTATCAAAATCATAAAAGAAAAGAAGGCCGAGGATATTTCCTATTTTATGCTGCTGATATTATTGACAGGCCTGGCCGGTTGGGTTTGGTATGGTGTAGTAAAAAAAGACTACCCGATAATCTTTACTAATTCCTTTTCCTTCCTTGTTAATGCAGCTGTTATTTTTTTCACCTTCAGGTATAAAAAAAAATAGTAATTCAATGTTTATGCTTTACTATTCAAGGACCGGTAGTATCGGGCAGGATTTACGTAATGCCAATTTATTTATTGATGGTAGTTAGGGTGGGAAAAGAATTAATAGTTGATAATTGAGTAACCAAAGAATTAATTATAAGGTATGGCACAAAATTTATTTGCCAGAAACTAGGAGCATTAATTAAAAGACAAGAGAATGGATAACACAGCAAGCCTAGATATCATTTCAAAATTCCTGGTTAAAAAAGGACAAACTATTGCAGTAGCCGAAAGTGTAACATCCGGTGATCTTCAATCCGCTTTTTCGTCGGCAAAAGATGCCACGCAGTTTTTCCAGGGCGGCATTACCGTATACAACATCAATCAAAAGATTCGCCATCTTCATATAGATCCTGCTCATGCATTATCCTGCAATTGTGTTTCAGAACGGGTGGCCGGGCAAATGGCACAAAATGTTATTAAACTTTTTGTATGCGACTGGGGTATTGGTGTTACCGGATATGCGGCTCCCATGCCAGAGAAGGATTTAGAAGACCTTTTTGCTTTCGTTTCTATTTACTATAAAGATGAGTGCATGCTTTCAGAAATCATACAAGCTCCCAAAGATGACCCGGTGAAGGTCCGCGAATTTTATACCTGTACCATTCTCAACTATTTCTCCGGCATAATGGATAAGAAAAAGAATTAAACTTTTCAACCATCCTTAGCAATGCTGCCTTTTTGCACTGAATTTTTAAAGAACGGGTTCATCACCATGTGATACGTTGATCTTTTTATAACTGTAAAATCCTTTTATATGTTTATTAAGAAAAGCGCCTTTAGAGGAGGATTCTTTCATTTCAGTAAATAATTTTTCAGGTACTTTTTTATAATCATAAATCGTTCCTGAAACAAAAATGATCCTTAGCGTAGAAGTTTTTGGAAAATATTCCATAGACGAAACAACAGTGGAAGGCATTATTATATTTTATCATCACAATCTTTAATCTCCGGGTGTTGAATCCTCATCTTGCATGACTTTGCATGAGTTCCCCCTCATCAAGGTCAGTGACGCATTGCCTGGATGCATCAAGACCCGGATACATTTTTTTTGAATCAGTACTATAATTGTCAACAGTATTGCATCCTTGTTGAGGATATCGAAAATTCTCATTTTCTTTCTCCGAAGTGGGTTTTTCTTTTTTTGTGGTCATAATAAATAGATTTTCTCTTAAGAATAAAATATTGTGCCATCTATATATCCTTTTTTTCATATAACATATTTGGCTTGTTTTTGGTCAATTAAGATATAGACAGTAAATGCAAGGAAATATGCCTGTTAGCCTTCAGATTGCCTACCTTTTACTTTTAGCTATTCCAATAGCCTGTATTTCATGGACGGTAACGCATGAAGAGGTGTTTAAAGAACCAAGGGAATATTGTAAAAAAAAGAGCCGGAACAGCACTTCAACTCTGAAAAAAAAGTTTTTTTATTTGTTTACCTGTGAATATTGTTTCAGCCACTATGTGACAATCGGGATTTTATTCCTCACCGGGTTCAAATTATTATACGCTAATTGGATGGGTTATGTGATTGCTGGCTTTTCGCTTGTTTGGATAGCCAATATTTATATGGGCCTGTATTCAATGATCAGGCTGGATATAAAAAAGGAAAAAACGGAAGTTGCAGCAAAGGAGGGTGAAATAGAATAAAAAAAATGCAGGAATCCTGCATGTTCATGCAAATTAATGAGGCCTGAAATTTTATAAATAGGTCCTGTTTCTGTCATTTAATTTTGTTCAGGCAACTCCAATTAAAACTGGTGAATGAGTACAAGGCCGGGAGACCCGTGTTGAAGGCTGGGCATGATTACCGTTCCGGGCATTTTATTACTGATAAATTTCTCCTTTATTTTTGGATAGAGCCAGTAAGAGATTTTTGCTGATATAATACCAATGCCGGCTCCGGATACTACATCGTTCAACCAATGCTTATTATTATACATTCTTAAATATCCGGTGGTCATTGCCATGGCATATCCTGCTACACCATACCATGGAGATATTTCTTTGTATTCCTGGTACAAAAACTCGGCTGATGAAAAAGCGGCAGCCGTGTGACCTGAAGGAAAAGAATTATAGTTAGATCCATCAGGACGTAATTGACGGGATATTTTTTTTATGGAAAAAACGGTCGTAGTCATTATCATATTGGACAAAAGCAAGATCATGGTTCTGTCCTTAAAATTATTTTGTCCTTTAATACCCATTGCATTGAGTCCATAAACAGAAATGGCTGGAGCCAGCATGAGATAATTATCAATAGCTACCAATCTATGAGGATGATCTGCCCATATATCTTCCTGGAAATCCCGGTTCAAATTTTTTAAACCTTCATTGCCCAGGGAAGTGAAACCATACGTGATTAAACTTCCTGTGATGAGCAGCGATGCAAGCGGAAAATATTTCTTTTCAGGTTGTTCCCTTTCCATTCTTTTTTGAAAAATCACGGCCGGTTCATTTTCCGCTTCAGTTGAATTCACGGATTGCGCATGGGTAAAATGAAAAAAACAACAGGCTGATAGAATTATTGCTGTTTTTGTATACGGGTTCATAAAACTGCTTTTACTGATTTAAAAAAGATAAGAGATGCACTTGTAAATCATAAGGCAGGAAATAAAAAATGCATGGGGTATTTATATTTTTTCAGGGATGATCTCTTGGGTAAACAAACAACACTGAATCGGATAACACCGCTGATCCAAAAACTCCGATAGCACCTGGTATTTTAGAATTGATAAAAACAGGTTCTACGAAAGGATTGTAGATCGCCTGCAACTGGTCATCAAGATCTTTATAGAATTCTGCAGCGTTTTTATCCAGTGACTGGATAAAAACCCATCCTTCGTCATCCTTTTCATATTCATAAGTAACCTCAATCGACATGGTCATCTTTTGGCCATCTGCATTTTCATCCGTGAAAATAATACGGCCGATGTCTTTAACGGGGAACAATTCATTGGCACCTGTGCAGGTATTAACAAATCCATCCAGCACATGGGCATGTTTCACAGAGTTGTCAATGATCCTGTTCATTTGAAAGCGATAATAATCTTTGCTACCGGGATGGTCAGTGAATTTAATAATCATGCCATCGTGACCTCCGTACACGTCGAAAAATTCGGCGGTGTAAACAATGGATTCAATGGTTACTTTTTTTTGATCAATGCTGGTAGATGTTTTATACGTTTTACCTGCATAGCTTACTTCCAGTGTATATGTTTTTCCATATTCCGCCTCAATATGTCCCCGGTAAAATGGCTCCCACCGGCATCGGAAATTATTAAATGCCGAATCGGGTTCCAGCACATCCATCACACTGCCAGTGCTGATCGTGACAACCGCACCTCTGGCAAAAACCTGTTGCGGTGTGATCTTCGAACTAAAAAATGGATTGCTTGTGCTTATATTAATGGCGGGTACTTTTCCGGGGTATAACATCCCTTCAATAAAAACGAGAGAGTTGTGTTGTTCAGGAAAACGAATAGAGATATCTTTTTTACAGGCACCCGACATAAAACAAGCTACAAACAGCCATATTCTTTTTTTACAGTTCATGTTTTAAAATTTAAAATTGAAGGAGATGCCGGGAATGACGGGCAACAAGGAAACCTGTTTAGCCTTTGGCTGTGTGGTTAAGGCATCGATCTCGAAATAAATAAAATAAGGATTTTGCCGGCTGTAAGCATTGTAAACGCCAAATACCCATTCCCGCTCATACTCTTTTTTAAATAGCTTAACTGTTTTTTTATTGGAGGCAGAAAAATCCAACCGATGGTAGGAAGACAGTCGATAATTATTTCTTCCTTCATAGATATAATAGTTGCCTTCAAAGATCGTCCCCGAATTCAGTGTGCTTATTCGACCGGTAGGTACGGTAAATGCACTGCCTGTTGAAAAGGCGAATACAGAACTTAGTGTCCATTTTTTTGATACCTGGTAACTCGCCGTAACTGACAATACATGTCTCCTGTCGTAGCGGAATGGAAATTTATTTCCGAAGTTCAGATCTTTAAACTGCTGGGTTGTTTTCGACCAGGTATAAGAGATCCAGCCCGTGAGTTTGCCAGTATTTTTTTTCACAAAAATTTCTGCGCCGTAACTTTTTCCTTTTCCATAAACAATCAAACTGTCAAGATCAACATTTATTCTAAGCTGTTTTCCTTCCCCGAATAAAACCTGGTTATCCATATTTTTATAATAAACTTCCAGGCTGGTCTCAATAGTATTGTCTTTAAAGTTTTGAAAATATCCCAGCGCAAATTGTGTGGAAGCCTGGGGTTTTGTTTTTTCACTTGAAGGCACCCAGATGTCGGTGGGTAAACCGGCAGTGGAGTTGGGTATCAGGTGCAAAAATTGGTTCATTCGGGTATAAGAAGCTTTTATTGATGACGAGGGACTCACTGAGAGTTTAGTAGTGATCCTCGGCTCAATAAAAGAATAGGTTTTTCCCGGTGAAGTAAATAATGGAATTCGTATGCCATAATTTATACTGAATTTGGTGGAAGCTTCCCATTCATCACCCAGGTAAAAGGCCATTTCATTTGAATTGAGTTTATGAATACTGTCCGTATTTATTTTCAGCTTATTTCCATTTCGGGGAATGCTGGCGGAGAAGGAAGCGGGCGACAAGCGGTGATGAATAAAAGCAAATCCCGATTTTATTTTATGTTTTGGAGTAGGAGTGAAGGTGAAATCCGTTTTTGCAGTAAAATCTTTTACGGCAGTAAATAACAGGGAATAGTAATTATTTTGAGAGGTCGATAGAGCCAGGTCGTAGTCATTGTAGATAAAAGAAGTATTTGAAAAAGTCTTACTTCCGAATAAATGATTCCAGCGAAACGTACCTGTACTGTTGCCAAAGTGGGTGGTATAATTTAAACTGTTGGCATTATTATAGGCCGCATTATCATTGCCCTTAAAAAAGCTAAGAAAAAGATGGTCTCTCTTCCCGGCTTCGAAATTCATTTTGGCATTTACATCGTAAAATTTGTACGACATACTTTCTTTCGGTTTGCCATACGCAAGTAATAACAGGTTGATATGGCTTCTTCTTGCAGAAACAATAAAGGAAGATTTATTTTTTTTTAGGGGTCCCTGTATTGTAATATTATTGGAAAGCAGACCAATGCCCCCCTCTGCCTGGTATTCTGATTTATTTCCTTCCTTCATGGTTATATTCAGAATGGAACTGAGTCTGCCGCCATATTCTGCAGGGAATCCCCCTTTTATCAATTGAACGTGGTTAACCGCATTGACATTAAACGTGCTGAACAATCCAAACAGATGATTGGGATTGTAAACTGTGGCTTCATCCAGCTGAACTAAATTTTGGTCCAGGTTACCACCCCGCACATAAAAGCCGGTTGTTCCTTCCTGTCCTCCCTGTACGCCGGGTAGTAACTGGATAATTTTCATGATATCTCTTTCGCCTAACAAAACAGGCAGATTTTTTATTGCTTTGATCGGAACATCTATCACTCCCATTTGTGGCTTTTGCACATTTCTGTTGCTTCTTGCGGCAGAAACAATCACTTCACCCAGCAGGTTAGCCTGGTTTTGCATTAACACCTCAAGCAGGATATTTTTGTTTGCAACAATTTTTTTTGCCTGTATTTCATAACCCTGGTATGTAAAAATCAATTCGATTGTATCAGCAGCAGGGACTGTAAAAGAAAAAAATCCGTACTGGTTGGCAGTAGTCCCTGTTTTATTATTACCATCGATAACCGATGCTCCCACCATGGCTTCCCGGGAAGTTTCATCTTTTACATAACCACTGATCGTTATTTTTTGAGACGAAGATGGTAATGTGAATAAGAATGGCAGGATAGATACTATAATTATCTTCATCATAATCGGGATTATTTTTTGGTAACAGGTAAGGGTGCAGGGCAATTGGCCCTCTCTCCCTGTGCGGAGAAGCAAAACAGGATCGGAATAAATGCTTACAATGAAACAGATACTACATTTTGTAGTTTTAGTTGGGTGCGTTTACAAATGAAGTTTAAGAATCTGTCCGCAATTGTAGCAACCTTCAAATATTGCAGGGAATAAATAATGCCGGACACTAAATGGTGCGGGGATATTATTTGGAACTATTAAAGCATCGGTATTATTGAATTTCTATTAATACAATTTCTGTGTTATCAGAAACATTTTTTTCCTTGATAAGACCAATGCCCGGCGCATACCATTTATTTTCATTGAGGTCCGGTTCCAGCTCTGTCCAGTTGCGGGTTTGTATGCAATTGTTATATGTACCTAAAGGAATGCTAACAGTGAGACCGGTACCTGTTATCTCGGCCCTGTCTTCAGCATGATTGAAATAATATTCTTCACGATAGGCAAAGCCGGTTTTAGGATTCGCCGGCATGATGATACCCGGTTGTGCACCATCCTGCCCGGCCTGCCATGAGCCAGCATGATCTTTCAGGCTTCCGTTTATATTGTAATTATTCACCTCCTCACCAAAATACCAAACGTTACCCTCATTATCCTGCGCATACCAATCCCAGGCTTCTTCAATTAAGGAGCCATTGAGAAAGGCTTTAAAATTGACAATGATGCAGGGTATGCCTAGAATCGTTTTGGTAGTAGTCAATCGTTGTTCCTCTATCCGTTCCAATCCATCCTGTGTTTGTCCTTCGTATATGTATTTTTTTCCCGCGGTAACAGGGAAATACATATTAGTGATATTCAGGCTCCGGGTAAATTTTGAATTGTTTACTTCCGGTTTATATGTATTATCCACGTGGCGAAGTGTTTCTTTTTTGCAGCTTGTTACACAAAATGCAAAAACAATTATCATGAATGTTTTGTTTTTCATGTTCTTTTTTTTACTATAAAATAATGAAACTGTTTTCCTGAAATGGGAATGTCAGGTGAACTAAGAATGATTTACCGTCTGTATTAAAATCTGTTTGAAGCCGGGCTCATATATAAGATAACCAGAAAAGAAATTTGGTTGGGCAGACAGGGGTGGGGTTGAAATAATATAGGTATTTTTTATTGGGATAAAAAAAAGCGATAGATATCATTTATGATCTAAGAGAAAATAATTTGTACAATGATATAATTAAAAAAAACGCAGGACCTGTTATTTTCCTGCGTTAATACGATTATTGAACTTTCTGAGTTCTCTGTCTTAGTTTTTATCTCCGGCTATAATATACCTGGTTTCCGGGGGCCTGTCTATTCTGTACCAGGCCTCCTCTCAGTTGTAGTAGTTCCGCCTCTGTCACAAAAGTGATCAGGTGAGCAGGAACGTTCATTTCAGCTAGGGTAATAGTAGTGGGGTAAGCCCATGAAGTATTGGAGCAGTTGCCTGCATTCCAGCCATTATTAATATTCCCGTTTTTATCAGTCCAGTTGACCCGGTTGGTTTTCACTGTTATATTTGAACAGGTGGTGGCTGATTGGTTCCAAACGTATAATGGGTTATTAGTCCAGGGTTGTTGCCGGGCGTAAATTTTATTATTGCTTATGGTGATGTTTCGGCCTCCAGCTACGGCTATTCCTGCCTGGCCGGGATCAAGAAGGGTGTTATTATCTACCAGGACATGGTTGCCTCCATTGTCGCCGGCAACGATACCGCTTCCGGAGGCAGAAGGCCCGCCACCCCTGAACATATTATTTCTAACCGTCAGTACACTTGTTGAAAGGCCCGAACTTTTGTAGAGGGATATCAAATCCTCGGGATTGCTTTCACCGGCAAAATTTTCACCTTTATTATTTTCGATAATGTTACCGCTGCCGGTTACCTCGTTAAATTGTACAAACTGTCCCCTCGACTCATTTGGACGCATTCTCATATTAACAAACTGGTTGTTCCTCACTTTGATCACTTGTGATTTGAGAACATATACGCCGGCTTCAGCACCGATAATTAAGCAATTTTCTATAATGATATTATTTGAATTTTCAATACTGATCGCTTCCAGTGTTGCCCTGTTAATTAAGCAATTCCTGATCGTGATATTATTACTGCTAAAAATATTAATGGCCACACCGGTAATATTTTCAAATTTTAAATTCTCAATAATGACATTGGACTGGCTGGTTATAGTTTTAGCTCCTGATGAAGTCAAGGTCAGGATGGGCGATGGTGGCGGAGGTGTTAATGTAGTAACTGATAGCGGGCTGCTTGTTGATTCATTGCCTGCGGCATCCTTCGCTTTAACGGTCATAGTAAACGTAGTGCTGGAAGCAAATCCGGTGGCATTATATGAAGTTCCTGTAACAAGAACTGAATTTATTTTTATTCCATTGCTGTAAACATCATAACCTGTCACGGCTACATTATCGGTAGAGGCATTCCATGAAAGAGTAAATGATGAAGTAGTGATGGCAGAAGCAACTAATCCAGTTGGAACCGAAGGTGCCTGTGTATCCGGGGGCGCATTAGTGGTAACAGAAAGCGGCGCACTGGTTGATTCATTGCCTGCAGCATCTTTAGCTCTTACCGTCATGGAATAAGCAGTGTTCGGCGACAGGCCTGTAATATTATATGTAGACGAAGTGATATCAGCAGTATTCACCTTCACTGCACCTTTGTAAACATCATAACCTGTTACAGCTACATTATCGGTAGAAGCATTCCAGGAGAGAGTGAAGGAGGAAGTGGTGATGGCAGAAGCAACTAATCCCGTTGGAATGGCCGGTGCCTGTGTGTCGGGACTAGTTTGTACAGTTAATGGATTACTGATTCCTTCATTGCCTGCTGCATCCTTAGCTCTTACCGTCATAGAATAAGCAGTGTTCGGCGACAGGCCTGTAATATTAAATGTAGTCGAAGTGATATCAGCAGTATTCACTTTCAGAGTCCCATTGTACACATCATACCCTGTTACCGCTAAATTATCGGTAGAAGCATTCCATGATAAGGTAAATGATGAAGTAGTGATAGCAGAAGCAACCAAACCTGTTGGAACTGACGGTGCCTGTGTATCGGGACTAGTTTGTACAGATAATGGATTACTGATTCCTTCATTGCCTGCTGCATCTTTAGCTCTTACGGTCATGGAATAAGAAGTATTAGGAGCAAGACCTGTAACAGCAAATGAAGTTGTTGTGATATCAGCAGTATTCACTTTAATAGCACCATTGTAAACATCATAACCTGTCACTGCTACATTATCAGTAGAGGAATTCCAGGAAAGAGTGAAGGAAGAAGTGGTGATGGCAGAAGCGATCAAACCCGTTGGAACGGACGGCGCCTGGGTATCTGGAATATCATTGGTGGTGACAGAAAGCGGAGCACTGGTTGACTCATTGTTTGCTGCATCCTTAGCTCTTACCGTCATAGAATAAGCCGTGTTCGGCGCCAGACCCGTAATATTAAATGTAGTTGTTGTGATATTAGAAGTATTCACTTTAATAGCACCATTGTAAACATCATAACCTGTCACTGCTACATTATCGGTAGAAGCATTCCAGGAAAGAGTGAAGGAAGAAGTGGTGATAGCAGAAGCAACTAATCCCGTTGGAATGGACGGCGCCTCCGTATCAGGAATATCATTGGTGGTAACAGAAAGCGGTGTACTGGCAGATTCATTGGTTGCTGCATCCTTAGCTCTTACCGTCATGGAATAAGAAGTATTGGGAGCAAGACCGGTAACAGCAAATGAAGTGGTTGTAATATTAGAAGTATTCACTTTAATAGCCCCATTGTAAACATCATAACCTGTCACTGCTACATTATCAGTAGAGGCATTCCAGGAAAGAGTGAAGGAAGAAGTGGTGATGGCAGAAGCGATCAAACCCGTTGGAATGGACGGCGCCTGGGTATCCGCATTAGTTTGTACAGCCAGCGGATTACTGATTCCTTCATTGCCTGCCGCATCTTTTGATCTGACCAGCATGGTATAACTGGTATTAGGAGCCAATCCCGTGATGCTATAGGAAGTTCCGGTAATATTGGCCGCATTTATTTTTACTCCATTTTGATAAACATCATACCCGGTTACGCCCACATTATCTGTGGATGCATTCCAAAGAAGGGTAAATGAGGTCATGGTCATATTGGAAGTCCTGAGATTGCCAGGAGCGGTTGGAGCCTGGGTGTCAGGTGGGGTTGTAACGATCAACGGGCTGCTGGTTGCTTCATTTGCCGCGCCATCTCTAGCTCTAACCGTCATTGTATACGCCGTGTTGGGGGAAAGCCCGGAAATATTATAAGTGGTTGCGCTAATATTAGAAGTATTTAACTTAACACCATTTCTATACACATCGTAACCGGAAACGGCCACATTGTCGGTAGAAGCCGACCAGCTAAGTGTAAATGATGTGGACGTAAGGGCAGAGGCATTAAGATTTATGGGTGCCGATGGGGCTTCGGAATCAACGGCCAGGCTTGTTCCTGGAATCACTTCGGATGGCGCAGTGGTTCCCTGACCGGGTTTGGCCCATCCTACAGCCAGGTTATCTCCTCCTGTGCCATCTTTCATCAGCGCTTCTACATAATATTTTTGGCCGGAGGTTAGCGCAATTGTCACCGATTTTTGAGTGGCAAATTTGTTCCATTGCCTTGAATTAGTACTGTTGTTATTATAAGCTATTTTCACTTTACCGGAAGGACTTACGGAAGTGCTTAACCATAATTCTCCACTGTTATCGCTGGCTATCCAGAAAATATAATTTCCTGTAGTGGGAGGACATATAAACCCATACATTTTAATACCGATACTGTTTCCCAGGTTCTGCTGCATTTCAAATAAATTCCTGGTGCCGATACTTGTTGGGTTGTTGGGATAGTTTGCATGGGAAGTCAGGTTACTTACTGCGCCACCGGATATATTATTCCATCTCTGAAAATTAATATTGCCCGTGCCACTGCATTGAGAATGAACCTTCGTGAAAATGGGAAGGAAAACAAGGAGCAATAAGAAGATTTTCACCTGGATGAGGTTAAAGTTTAGAATTTAGTTTTGGTACCGAAGAAATTTTTCCTGCTGCAGGCAGTGTTAATTTCCTTTATTTTATTGTTTATCAGGTAATAGTCTCCTACATCGGCTGTATGATTTTCCAGGTAAAAATCATTAAGATTCTTTTGTAATGGATAATCACTGGCTCTTAATGCCTTTCAATTATTTCTGACAAACGTATAATTCAATATGATCTCTCAGAAGATGGATGGAGAATGAATCTTCTAAAGGGTACAATATGTGAATAAAAAATAAAATCCCCTTGTGACAGGCAGATTAATCCATAGGTGAGCACTATACAGAAGTGATCGTTCAAGAGGAAAAGGATATTTATTTTTATCTGCCGTGGGTGGAGTGAGAAAAAATATATAACGAATCTATTTGTTTTATCTGGACAAAAACAAGAGGGAAGCTTATTTCTTTTAGATTTTTCTCAAAACAAGAATACTAATTCCATTTTATTGATCTTTCTCAATTTGGTTCCTTATGGGAGGGCATTGAATTACGGATCTTGTCAAACCGTGGCGATGGGTAAAGAACCATCTGCGTCCGGCAACTAAAACTGGTAAGTTAATCCAAGTCCGGCACCCATACTGTATGGAAAAGTTTCCACTACATTATTATCGGTAATAGCAGTTAATGCATATCGGAACACGGGCCGGAGGCTAAAAGCTATTTTTTTATTGACCAGGTATTTTAATTCTGCATCTGCTGTAAAGGACCAATAAAAGGATTTGGCTCCGTTAAGCTTATTTATAAATACGGTTTCCCGGTTGGAAGCATCTTCTATCTCGGTTGTCAATTTTGCCCTGGTAATAAAATTGGCTTCTATCCCAATACCCGGTATTAATAACAATTTGTTCTTTCCAATGGTATGTTTAACAATAAGAGGAATGCCAACTGAATGTAAAGTATGCTTTGCTTCTGTGGAATTAATGCTATCGCCGAATGCGGGGGGTGGACCAAAGCCCGGTTTGATATAAGCATAACCCGATGATGTGATGTATTTGTAAGCAATATCACCTGCAGGGTCCTGCAAAGCGTAGATTTTTTGTGAACTTATACCAATAGCGTTATTGGAATAAATAAAACCTGTCTGAAGTCCCCATCGTTGTTTGATTTGCCTGGTGGCCAGTAAGCCCGCCGAATAAGAAGGCTCGTGAACTTCCCGATGGCCAATGCTGGTGATATTTGAAGGCATATCACTATCCAGTTTATAATTTACTCTGTCATATGCAGCCAATCCGGTTATAGTCCAATAAGGTTTGAAATGATGGATTTTGGTAAAGGAGGTTTTTATCAAATCGGAGTTGACAATGGAATCCATATAACCAGACATCTTAAATTTTTTGTCGGAAAGGGAGGCCACCGGAAAAAGGGTCTGGGGCAAACCGGCTACAATACGGCTTTCACTTTTGTTGGACAAAACTGTATTTGATCCTATGGTCTCGCCTTCATAATCAGGTATTGAATTTTCAGCATTTGTTGCCGGTAACGAATTTTCCTTTGTTTGAAGGACTGGCGGCCTGGTTTTAGCAATAAAATTATTCTGCCGTTCAGCCACTGTTTCATTCGTACCTGGTTTAGCAGGGATAAATTTATTCCCCTTTAAAATTTTGTCCCCAACTTCTGCAAAAGGATCAATTTTTTCTTTTCCCACATGGCCGGATTCAAAAGTTGGGGTATTTCTTTTTTGAATGACCTCGTCTTTTTTATCCTGATTTGATTGGCCCGGGGTGGCATCGTCTTCATTTTTGTCCCCGACCGGATCACCGGCTACGGTGCTTTTTGAAAGTTCCCTTTGCCCTGGATCACGGTTGTCAATTTTGAAGATACTTGATTCATATATTATAAAGCCAGCCAGGAGGAACAACATAAGCAGGGCTGCTCTTTTCCAGCGGGAAGACTTCTTCCTGTAAATTTCTGCATCTCTTTTATCTAAAATTGCAAGTAAACTTTCTTTTACAGAAGCAGAGGGAGACGCTTCATTGCCCTCCAGTCCGGCACGGAAAAAATCATCAATATCGTGTAAATTTTTATCCATGTTCCTCTATTTAAAGTGAACTAAGTTTTTTTTTCCATTTAATGCTTTTTGAAGTATAGCCCGGGCATCGTGCAGATTAGATTTTGATGTGCCTTCAGAAATACTTAAAGCCCCTGCAATTTCGTGGTGTTTAAACCCTTCAAATACATACAAATTGAAAACGATCCGGTATCCCGCAGGTAAGGACTGAACCAGTAAGGCCAGTTCTTTCTTTCCTAAATTTGAGTAGGTATCCGGATGGGTAATTGCATCGGGTTTTCCAGCATCCAACGGTAAAACGGCGTACAAATTTGTTGTGTTCCTGTACCTCTGCAAAGCGCAGTTGACCATGATCCTTCTTATCCATCCTTCAAAGGAACCGGTCCCCCTGAATTTTTTTATATAGGTAAACACTCTCAAAAAACCCTCCAATAGAATTTCCTCTGCTTCTTCCCTGCTTTTTGCATAACGTATACAAACCCCCATCATCCTGGGAGCAAAATGGTCATAGAGCTTTGATTGAAAAACTCTTTCCCCGGCTATACAGCCCCTTATAAGATGTTGTTCTAAATCGGTCAAAAAGCATGGTTTATACTACAAAGATATACCGGGGGGTAAAAAAGGTTGGGTGAAGACAGGTATGCCAGGCCTCGTTACGAATACTTTTTTACCAGCCCAGACCCGTTGGGCATATTTTCTTACGGCCATTCGTCCATAATTAGTATTTTAATAAGAACAATTCATCCGGTAAATTCAACAATTCATCTTCAAAAATGGCAATTCATGTTTTGCCGTTCTTTACTTGGCTGCCAAAACAATAATTTAGTCTAAGGTCATGAGTGGATTAGTTTACAATATGAAAGCATTCAATTTTCACAGCAAGGAAAAGCTTTTTGGCTTCCTGATACTTCCACCCGTGGCTATTGTCATCAACTATTTTATTTTCGGCAAAGCCTATTTTTCAAGTTTCCGGAATTTCCTGGTACCCACCCTTGTTAGTATTCTTACCATTTCAGTTGTTTATACATTATGCAGTATGGTAGCATCCATTCTGCTTAACCGGTTTCCCAAATACAGCCAGACCTTTAAAAGAATTGGAATAGAACTGCTATTATTTGTTTTGATCATGATAAGCGCTATAACAGTGCTGTTTTTTGGATACGATTATATTGGCATGCAAGGAATGCCGGTCAAATTTGAAAATTATCCCTGGGTGGTATTAGTGGGTGGTGCCTGCAACCTGGTAGCCACCAGTTTTAATGAAGGAGCTGCTTTTTTTGAAAAATGGATCAGTTTAGTTGATGAAGCGGAGCAGCTTAAGCGGGAAAATCTGCAAAGTCAACTGGAAGGATTAAAAGGACAGGTAAATCCTCATTTCCTTTTCAATAGTTTGAATTCACTTTCTTCACTTATCAGCGATGATCCTGAAAAAGCTGAAAAGTTTTTAAACGAGATGAGCAAGGTCTATCGTTACTTATTGCGTACTAACGAAGAAGGCCTCACTACCCTGGCATCGGAATTACAGTTCATTCAATCTTATTTTCATTTACTAAAAACCAGGTATGGCGATGGCCTGGAACTGGAGACCCGGGTAGATGAAAAGTTTTGTTGCTACCAGATACCTCCATTGACATTGCAAATGCTGGTTGAAAATGCTGTAAAACATAATATGATCCTTAAAGACAAACCGCTTCATATTTTAATTATAACTACCAACAGCGGGAAATTAGTGGTGACAAATAACCTGCAGCGCAAAGACCGGCATGTTTCTTCTAATAAGGTTGGGCTCACCAATATTGTAAAAAAATATCGGTTGATGAAAAAAGAGGATATCAGCGTAAGGGATGATGGAAAAGAGTTTGCAGTGGTAGTGCCTTTGATAAATCCGTAAAAAAAATTGATCCCGAAGATGCCGGCTCCGGCCAGGTGGTTATTAATGAAATTGAATATAGGATGACTTTGGCGATCTGACTGGCGGCAACGAGCATAAAGCAGAGAAATTACTATCCTCCAGATACTGTACAGATTATTTTATACCCGCTTGTACTTAAGAATTACAATTCATCCATCAATAATGACAAATGGTGGAAGTAGCAATTATCTTGTATTTATGAAATGAATTAACTTGCTTTAACACACCAAAAAGCAGCGTCATGAAAGTTTTAATCATAGAAGATGAAGAACTGGCAGTAAAAAAACTCCGCAAAACCCTGGAGAGTGTAGATGAAACGGCTGAGGTAGTGGGCGTGGCTGACAGTATCCGGTCGTCTGTCAACTGGTTGGAGCAAAATCCTTCGCCGGACCTGATCCTGATGGATATTGAGCTGGCAGATGGCCAGAGTTTTGAGATTTTTGATAAAGTAGAAGTAAAAAGCACCGTCATATTCACTACATCCTATGATGAATATGCACTTAAGGCTTTTAAAGTAAACAGTGTTGATTATCTTTTAAAGCCCATACAAAAAGAAGACCTGGCGGCGGCGCTGAATAAATTAAGATCCCTCCGGACAATGTATGGTAATTCCAATTCCGCAGATCCGCTAAATGTAGATAACCTGGTGAAAGAACTGCAGCAGAAATTGCAGCCAAAAGAATTTCGCAAACGCTTCCTGGTAAAGCATGCACAAAAATTAGTGAGTGTGGATATAGATGAGATCGCTTATTTCTATAGTGACGGCCGGCTCAATTTTTTTAAGACACTTGATAACAGAAAATTTGTAGTGGATTATACTATGGATGAATTGGAAAGCATGCTAAATCCAGACAAATATTTCCGGATCAGCCGTTCTTTTTATGTATCCATTGCCAGCATTGACCAGATACACGATTATTTTGGAAATCGCCTGCTATTGCACCTGAAACCGGTAGTAGATAAAGAATCAATAGTCAGCAGAGAAAAAGTGGGTGAATTTAAAAAATGGATGGGGAAATAAAAAAAGTTTAAGAGTTTATAAGTTTAATAGCAGGTTAAAGAGTTAGTGGAGTTGAAAACAGTAATGCCTGCCTAAATATTCATTTCTAATTTTACAATACTTCCGGTGTTTACGTTTGATTCAATATAAAGAGAGGCTCCTACCTCGCCGGCTCTTCGTCTCATATCACTAATACCCCTGCCCAACAAGCCGCATTGCAGATCTTCAAATCCTTTTCCATCATCCTCTACCATCATGATCAGTTTAGGGTTTTTAAAACGAAGACTTACCTGGATATTACGGGCATAAGAGTGCCGCGCCGCATTTTTTACGGCCTCCTTAAATATGGATAGCAATTCATAGCGGTTCTCCATATTTAATTTTCTTTTCACCACCTCCTTATCAATGTCGAAGATCAGGCTGATATCATGGGCGTTTTCAACTTCAACAGCAAATTCTTTCATTCTGGCAATGGTGTCCTGCAGGTTGTCATTACCCGGGTTGATGCTCCATACCATATCATACATGGATTGTACCATCCGGTTGCTGGCATCGCTGATCTGTGCTATATATTCTTTGGTTCGTTCTGTATCTGTATCTACTTTAGTTTTGGCCAGCTCACTGGAAATATTGATACTGCTTAGTGAGTTGCTCATATCTTCGGTAAGGCTTGTCGCAATTCTTGTTCTAATACTTTCTGTTGCCCTTATCTTCTGCGTTCGCTGTTTATCAAGCCAGTAAAATATACCAACAGCGGCAAAAGAAGTAAGTCCTAAAAACCACCAGGTTTTCCAAAACGGGGGTTTCAATTTAATAGCGAGTGCAGTTATTTTATTTGATGGGTTGCCTTCGGCATCTTCACTCTTAACCAAAAAATTATAATTGCCTGGGGGTAAATAAGAGTACACCGCCTGGTTGCTGCTATTGGCAACGATCCACTCCTTGTCGAGACCTTCTAACATGTATTTGATAATAAAAGCCCGGCCATATCCCATCCCGGAAAATTCAATGACCAGCGAATTACTTTCCGGCTTTAATTCGATCTTTTCTTTTTTTAGTAATGAATCTACAAGCAGGGATTGGTTCATCAGTTTAAAACCGGTGATCACTACATCCGGCGCAGGGTCATTGGTTGTCACCTTCAGCGGATCAAAAATGACAAACTGGTTATCCGCTCCAAACACAATTCTTCCGCTGGGTAGCCGGAGGGAAGCGGCAATAGTGAAATGATCATTGATAATGCCATCAGTTCTTGAAAAATGAACAAAAATCTGGTTGCGGGGATGTACCCTGTAAATGCCATTGGTCATGGAGATCCATATATATCCATTCTTATCTTTTTCCATAGAAGCAATTCCACCGGTTGTGGATTCCGGATAGTTAATAGTCCTTGTTAATTGTTTTTTTAATGAATTAAAAAAATGTAAACCCGAGCTGGCGATCACCATGCTGGTATCATCGTACTGCATTATTGATGAGATGGCATCAACCGGGAGTTTTCGTTCAACCGGCTCCCTGGTGCCGAAGTGAAAAATGATCCGGTCCGTTGCCGGGTCTATTACATATAATCCCTGGTCCGAAGTGCCCACCCAAACATATCCATTGTTGCAAATAAGAATTTTTGTTACAAGCACTGGCGGAATAGCAGAGAATAAGCTGACACCATCCTCAAATTTTTGTCGTCCTGCCTTCGCTGTCCATTTAAACACACCCAATCCTTGTGTGCCCATCCATAGGTTGCCAAATTTATCTGAAGCAACCTGCCTTACTGTTCTGTTCTGCATTATGGCCGGATTATACCAGGTAGCGGATTGGGTAACCTGGTTAAGGGCATATACACCAGGCTGGGCGCCCAGCCAGATGGTATTGCTATCAGCGGACAGGCACATGCCCCAAACGGAGGGTGAGTTTTTTTCAGAAATACCTTTTATTTTGAGAGGAAGCACCCTGTAATTACTATCATACCTGTAAAGGCCATCACCCCATGCACCGGCCAGTAAAGTCCTGTTTCGGGTTAGTATAAAGGACATCATGGATCCCTTGCCCGGAAGATTATTGATGCGGTTAATATGCCTGATATTGCTGAAAAATTGTTCTGATGTATTAAAGCTATAAAGACCGTTATTATTGGTGGCTACCCAGATGTTAAGATCCCGGTCTTCAAGAAGAAAATTGATCTTGTCATAATCAATACTCTGCTCCCCTACGTATCCATTATATACCGGAACAAATTTTTTTTCTTTTTCCTGGTACCGGGCAAATACGTTTAAGCCTTTTACCCAAACAGTACTATCGGTT
Source organism: Chitinophagaceae bacterium (assembly GCA_041743125.1). GTDB lineage: Bacteria > Bacteroidota > Bacteroidia > Chitinophagales > Chitinophagaceae > Terrimonas_B. Next base: position 10,402 of record JBGTNK010000165.1, on the reverse strand, counting down.
TGCTCAAAAAATCCCTTGGTTTCATAATAGCCTTCACTAAAAGATAAAAAATCATACTGATCCAAAACCGGTTCATTCTTTTTCACGTCATAGGCAAAAACCCTGGCGCCTTCTAACCAGGCATCAAACCACAAACGTCCCCGCTTATCAAAATAAAAATTATTGGCTGAAAGAATATGACCCCATTTTTCAATCAATGGTTCTTTTTCAACGTTGTGACCCACGAAACTCCACTGACCCGTGGACAGATTAAATACGGCAATGCCATGATTGCTTCCTACCCAATATTTTTGGGTGCCGGGCTGCTGAATTATATCGCTTAATTTCCAGTCATCCGGAACAGGAATAAAATTATGTGCCGCCGCAAATTCTTTTTTATTTTCATTCCAGGCGATCAATTCATTTTGATAATAAAGCAGAAAAAGGTTGCCCTGCCCGTCCTTCATCAATTTTTTTTCACGGGTAAATATTTTTTCATTTTTTACTTTTACCGTCACCGGTTGCCAGGTCATTTTTTTTGTATCAAAAATTCCCAGCTTACCATCTCCGGTTAATATCCACAATCTGTTTTTTTGATCAAATAAAAGCTGCGTAATATAATTATGCGGAATGGATGACGGATCATTTTTTTGATGGCGGAAACCCAGGTATCGTTGTCCGTCAAAACGCTGTAACCCATTGTTGGTTCCTATCCATATAAAACCTTGTTCGTCCTGTAAGACAGCGGTGGTTTCATTGGAAGCCAGTCCGGATGAAACACTATAATGTGTAAAAGCATATTGACGGGAGCCCTGGCCGGTTGCCTGATCAACCAGCAAAAGAAAATAAAGAATATGCAATAAACATTTTTTCAAAGCCCCTATTTTCCGCTCGTATCAAATATAACCAATGATGATGCAAATTGAGAAAAGGCAGTGATGGATTGAAACCGGCAACGATGAATTGAGAAAAATGACTGATCAGTTGTTTCGTTAACAGGCCTCCCAATAAAGATTCATCCACTTTAACTATCAATTCATTCCAAAACCCATTGACCTGCTTTTTCTGAATCTGCATCTTTACCCTATCAAATCATTAATCATTAAACCTTAAAAAATGAAAAAAATTTTTGTTTTAGCCACAGCGGCTCTCTTTGTTTTAAGCTCATGTAAAAAAGATCATGAAGATGGCGGCGGAATTTATAAAGGACCTGTTCAAAAATTTCAGCATGGCAAGGCCTGGACCTGGGTGCAGTTGAACAAGTTCCAGAAGCCTGAGCGCATTGCTATTGCTATTGATGATGAAGCTATGACCAGCCTGGATCCTGGTGGTGAGCATAATGGAGGACATAACCACACCAATGGGCTGTCCCTTGCCTTTCATCCTAAGGCAGGCGTTACTCCTTTTAAACATGCCTTGCTCGACTGGAATCCGAACGGGCATGAGCCGGAAGGCGTTTACACGATACCTCATTTTGATTTTCATTTTTATATGACTTCAGAAGCAGAAAGAAAAGCCATACCGCCTTTTGATGTGAACAGCACGGGTTTTGAAAATTTTCCGGCACCGGGTTACCTGCCCGAAATATATGTACCGGTTCCGGCAGGAGTACCTCAAATGGGCAAGCATTGGATCGATGCCACTACTCCTGAAATTAATGGTGGCGTATTTACACAAACATTTATTTATGGAACCTATGATGGGAAGAAAACATTTTATGAACCTATGATCACCAAAGCCTTCCTGGATGCCAACCCATCCTTTCAGCGAAATTTTCCGGTTCCTGCAAAATATAAACAGGCGGGTTATTATCCAACAAAAATGAGAATAGAGAAAAAAAGTGGCGTCACCAATGTTATACTGGAAGGATTTGAATACAGGCAGGCGTCCTGAATAGCCGGTCCCTCAACCTGAAGGCCTGCGAAATCAAAAAACCATGGGCCATTAAATCTTATAATTTAAAATCATTCCGATTGCCGGGGGCAGTCGTTAAAATTAAGTGTTATGACACGGTATAATATTTTTAACCAGGTACACAAGGCGCTTAAAGCCATGTTGTACGAGAGTTCACTGATTCTGCAGCAAACAAATTTTGCAGATACAGAAGAAGCAGAAACGGCCCTGGAGAAAGTAAAACAGGTGGTGGATATGTTTGATAGCCATGCTGCCCATGAAGATGAATTTATTTTGCCGGTCATTGGAAAATATGAACCTTCTGTAGTGGATGCTTTTGATCAGGAACATGAAAAGGATCATGCCCTCACGGAAAAATTAAGGGGCCTGTTAGTGGCATACCGGCATGCATTAAAAACGGAAGTGAAAACAGAGACCGGCCAGGCTATCCTGAACGCCTTTATTGAATTCATGATTTTTAACCTGGAGCATATGGCTAAAGAAGAAACCGTGCTCAATAAAATTTTGTGGAGATATTATACCGATGCGGAAATACAGGTATTAAGCCAAAAGATCGTGTCATCTATATCCCCTTGTGAGCAGGAGATGACGAGTGCCTGGATGATGCGGGGGCTTAGTATAAAAGAAATAAGCAGCTGGTTGAAGGCGGTTGAAAAAAATGCTCCTGCACCGGTATTTTCAAAACTTTTTAGTTTGGCTGAAAAGGAATTGCCAAATGACCGCTTTCGTAAAGTGCTGGAAAATTTGACAGAAGGAACTATGGTGGCCTGAGGTAAGAACAGGCGAGTTGTTTCAAATTAAATAAAAAATGTAAAATTGAAAGCCATGAAAAATATTATTCATTTCCTGGAAGTATCAAAATTGCTGATTGGTTTATACCTGTTGAATAGTGAAAGCAAAAAAACATTTTTCAGCAACATAAATTCTGTTCTGTAAAAAAGCGGGTGATCAATGGTAGGTTTCGTGATGGCCTTCAGCGGGTGTGGCAGCAGCATCCCTGGACAAGCCATCACTTTTTTTGTGTTGATGAATGCCTTAATTTATTAGCAGGTTGTCTGAATCCCTTATCAATCGCAACGAATTCAACCGGCAGAATAAACGGCAAACAGAAGGATGCTTTTATTTATTCAATTAATATTGCGGCCTCATTAACCGTTTGTGATTAATATATTTGACCCATGACAGAGGAGCAATTATTTCAGATCATAGACAAGGGGATATATGATTTTAAAAAGAAAGAAGGATTTCAAAAAGGTATAAAGCTTGTATGCAATCCCTCAGTCAGCTGGCTTGTTTTTAACCTCCGCCGGCTTAGCTGGCAGGAAAATATAATAAACTATATAATTGAAGTGTATCCAAATTTTGATGAAAAGGAAAATATTTCTTCCTGGACAATGTATGCTGCGGCAGGATATGACCTTAAAAAAAAAGATTCTATATAAAAAAAAATTTAGCGGAAACAACAACGCTTCAATTGATTGCAGACGAAGTCGGACCTTTGTTGACCAACGGTTACAATTTAATAACAGGAATTCCAAAAAGTGAAATACCTTTTGCCACCGATTTAAAACAGGAGCGGTAAGGATGAATATCGCCGAATTACAATTATTATCAGCCCACATAGAGCAAACCCGGATGTTTTACCGGGATGTATTAGGAATGAAGGTCCTTGATGCAGGGGAGAACTTCGTAAAAATTGCAGCGGGCAAATCTGTATTGCAGTTTAATAAAGCAACAGGTCAGGATCCATTTTATCATTTCGCTTTTAATATTCCTGCCAATCAATTTGATGAGGCCTTACAATGGGCTACCGGTAAATTTGCCCTTGTTCCGGTAAGCCTGGGTAATTCTGTGGCCGATTTTAAAAGCTGGAATGCCAAAGCCTTTTATTTTTACGATAACAATCAAAACATCGTAGAACTGATTGCCCGTTTTGAACTGCCGGAAAAAGGTGAAAAAAATTTTGATGGCCAGTCAATTTTTTCAATCAGCGAAATAGGCCTGGTGGTGGATGATGCCATGACTTACAGCCTGCAATTATTTAAAGATCATCACCTGCACTTTTATAGCAGGCAGGCGCCTTCAGATGATTTTGTAGCCATTGGTGACGACCACGGGCTTTTTATTGTGGTCAATGAACACAGAAACTGGTATCCTACCAACAAGGCATCGGAAAAATTTTGGACAACCGTTGTTTTTGAATCAGAGGGGAATGTTGCTGAAATAGAACTTTATCCCGGCCGGTCATGATCTTATATTTATAAAAAAAAACCTGCTGAATTTTGTCGGCAGGTTTTTATAAAAGATCGGATGTCATTTCATTCTAACTGATAACTGGCATTCCCGGCAATTTTCATGATGGCGGCCGGCCTGGATACCGAAACCGATCACCAGGGCGCATCCCAGCAGAAAGGCAATGACCTGAATTTTCTTTTTCATCTAATGTTTAATAGTTGCGTTATTTTAGTTCTTCGAGTGTTTTGGGTGCGGGTACCCGGTTTTCAATTGGCTTGGTTGATTTCAGGAAAGCGAAGATGGATTTAATGTCCGTGTCATTTAAATTTTTATACACAAACCAGGGCATCGGTGGCATTAAGGGACGAGCCTCTTTTAGTCCTTTTGATTTTCCTTCCCGAATAGCTCTCATAAATTGATCCTCAGTCCAGCTGCCGATACCTGTAGCATCTGAAGAAATGTTTGCAGCATAAGATTGACCCCAGGGGCCAACGGCCGATGTAAGGTCCATTGAAAATAAAACCCACCCGTCTTTCATTACGCTGGTATTTGCTTTACCCACCGGGCTACCGGCCAGGTGCCCGCTGAAGCGATGTTCCATATCGATCTCCGGGCCATTAGCAGTCATTATTTTTGGGGTATGGCAATCATCACAACCAATAGCGTTGACCAGGTAGCTGCCTCTTTTGATGAGGCTGTCCTTGCTGATGACCACGGATTCTGTAGCTGATTTCGAAGCACCGCTTGTACAAGCTATAAGCGCCAGGGCAACCGAACTGCTGAGTACACTGAGAATAAAAATTGTCTTTTTCATTTTGATTATATTTTAAAATTGATAAGGTTTATTTACATACCGAATATGAAACCGATAAGGAGCGTAATAAAGCCAGCTATGTTTAATACCTGTCGTTTATGGTAAAGAGCAAACCAACGGTTGCGATAATCTTTCCAGTTATCCGGATAAGAAGAAGAGGTCCAACTGCTGATAAATTTGTTCAGCGGAATATTTCCTTTCACGGCAAGTAACACATCAACCACCAGGATGATCAATGAAACAAAAGAAGCTTTAAACAAAAGGCCGGAAGGATTAACAACTGAAAAAGAAGTTTGCAGCAGGGAAGAAGCCAGGGCTGCATAGTATACCAATTGCAAAGGCGTTTCTAAGTTTTTAGTCAGCAGGTTCCTGGTTTCAATATAGGAGGTCGCCTGCATTTTTTTCAGTGTTGCCGTTATCGCCATTAAATAAAAAAAGCTCTGGCTGATGACAAAGGCATACATCAGTATCGTAATAAATAATGTGATTTTGATGGCCATAATTCAACTCCCTGTTATTAGGCCTGCAAAATATATCCGGCAAGCAGGTACAACAATGGTGAGTTGTTTGGATTGAATTAAATAAAGGATGAATTGTTATTTGTTTTTCCTGTTTGAAATAGGAAGCAGGAAATAATTAAATAATTGAGCATGCAGGCATGCCGCAGCGAGAGTGTCTCAGATAATTTTTGGCCTGGTATGAGTAAAAAAATGCGGGAAGATCAAAGACCGTTTTGTGCGATCAAATTGAAGATATCATTATTTACAGGCTGCGGACGCTCCTCTTCTGAAAAATAATTACCAAGGAAAATATTTTTTACTGCCATAGCATAACTCCTTACCTGGTGCTGGTAAAAGTTTTGAAGAGCGGGTTTATGATCAGCTGGGCGTTTACTGCCAGGAAACTCGATGGTAAGGATCCGGATGGCTTCCCTGTTTTTTAGGGGCTCTTTTTTATCAACGACAGCTGTTGATGCCCAGGTGCCTAAGGAAATGCCTGCACCCTTGTAGCCAGGTAAGGGAGCGCCGGTTAAATTTCTTCTTTGCACTTTACCCTTTGGTACTGCCGGGGGATCTTTATAATATAATGCTGTAGGCTTTTTATATAACCGGTTGCCGGGTGTACATGCGCCTTGCGCTTCAATGGCTGATGCAATCATGATGGCAAGGCTGCTGTCGCTGGCATATCCCAGGGCAATGCCCCTGTGATCGCATCGGGGATCAGCAAAAACACCGGCCAGTTCTGTATTGCGGATAGCATGCAGGCTGATCATCCTATCGGGTTTAAATTGGTTGATCAGGTCAAGCAGCAAAGAGTTTTCACTTTCTATCTGTCTTCCCGCATGATCCAGTTTATCTTTTTCATTAAAAGGCTGGCCGGGGGTTGGCATTTGCCGGTTGGGATCCACCGCACCAGCATAGCTATATCGCCCGATATTTTTTATACTGCCCAGTTCTTCAATATGCTCATTTGCTTTTACCGCATTGTCAGGGAACAGGGAAGGGATAATGATCACATTGTAATAAATGCTGTCGCCTTCTTCCAACTGGTTCATCAGGTTTCTGGCTACTTCAATGGACGATAATTCCGAACCATGAATGCCACCCAGGATCAAAGCCCTTTTATTGCTGCTGCCGGGAAAATAATAGGCATCCACATTTCTTCCCTTTTTTGATTTTCCCAATATGAACCGGGTGGCTTTCCGGGACATCCACACTTTTTTCTGTTCCGCCAGGTTTATATAAGGTTTAGCCTCCGCCTTACCGGAGGGACCAGCAATGTTACCCGCGGGGCGACTATGGCCGGCCGAAGGCAATACCGAAAAAAGAATAAAAAGGAAAAAGAAAGAAAAAAGTAATCTCATGCAGCCTGGTTGTAACATAAAGATAAATTGACATGATAAAAAAGCAGGAATGGAGGCTTCCTATTTGCTAATAATTTTCCCACAGTGGTGGATAAGTGTTAACCCGACTTTTTATCACGGGTCAAGTCATTCATCCACCTTTTGCATTTCTTAGCCTTGTAAAACTAACCAGGACCTAAACAGGTGGAAATAACATCCTGTCTGAATTGCAGGAAACGGCCATTGAATTGAACAGGACGGAAACAGAGTAACTCGCATTCTGTTTATTTAAATTATACAAATAGCTATGGATTGATATCCGCAGGCAAAAAACGATCATTACTTCATTTCCTTCTGATTTTTTGGTGTAAGTTTATTTTTCATTTAATAACCCCAGTATGAATAAAATGAATTGGGAAGGTGTTTTCCCGGCCATGCTCACTCCCTTTACTTCCGAAGACAAGATTGATTTCGCCTTGTTTGAAAAAAATTTAGTGGCCCAGGCAGAAGCCGGTGTGGAAGGCATTATACTCGCTGGTTCATTGGGTGAAGGAAGTACACTGGATAAAGAAGAAAAGATCCAGTTGCTCATTTATGCGGTTGAAATACTGAAAGGCAAAGTGCCTGCTGTATTAACGATAGCAGAACAGGCCACAAAAGTAGCAATTGCCCTGGCACAGGAAGCAGAAAAAAACGGGGCCGACGGGTTGATGATCCTTCCGCCCATGCGATATAAAGCCGACGATAATGAAACCGTAGCCTGGTATAAAACCATCGCCAGGAATACGTCGCTTCCCATCATGGTATATAACAACCCGGTGGATTATAAAATTGAAGTAACCCCGGATATGTTTGAAGAACTGGCGGCTACCGCTTCCATTCAATGCGTAAAAGAATCAACCCGCGACGTGACGAATATTACCCGCATGCGCAATCGCTTTGGAAACCGGTATAAATTGCTTTGCGGTGTTGATACATTGGTGATGGAAGAACTGATGCTGGGTGCCGACGGCATTGTGGGTGGCCTGGTGGATGCTTTTCCAAAAGAAACGGTCGCTATTTATAAACTGGTAAAAGCCGGTCGCTATACAGAGGCATTAGAAATATACCGATGGTTTTTACCGCTGCTCGAATTGGATATTCATCCCAAACTGGTGCAATACATAAAACTGGCAGCTACGCAAACCGGCCTTTGCTCGGAATATGTAAGAGCACCCAGGCTGGCCGTGGAAGGCCAGGAAAGGGAAAAAGTTTTGGCAACCATTCATGCGGCCCTGGCTTCCCGTCCTTCATTACCCGACCGGTTGAAATTGCAATCCATGGTAAAGACGTCCGGTCTTTAAATGCTGAACATATCTCATTAAAAAAATGGCTTCATCAACTTTTTTCTGCATCGATGCGCATACCTGTGGCAATCCCGTAAGAGTGGTAGCCGGTGGCGGGCCTTTTTTAAAAGGAGAAAGCATGATGGAAAAACGCCTGCACTTCCTGCAGGAATTTGACTGGATACGCAAGGGCCTGATGTTTGAACCCCGCGGGCATGATATGATGAGCGGAAGCATTTTATATCCACCGGCGCATGAAGCAAACGATGCTGGTGTTTTATTTATTGAAACAAGCGGCTGCCTGCCCATGTGTGGCCATGGTATGATTGGAACCGTTACCATTGCTATTGAAGAAGGATTGATAAAGCCAAAAAGTCCCGGCCGGTTAAGAATGGAAACTCCCGCCGGCCTGGTGCTCGTGGAATACAGGCAGGAAGATAAAAAAGTAAAGACGGTAAAGCTTACCAACGTAAAATCATTTTTGGCCGCCCAGGACCTGGAAGTAGAATGTCCCAACCTGGGCCTGTTACAAGTTGATGTGGCCTATGGTGGTAATTTTTATGCCATCATTGATGTGCAGGAAAATTTTCGGGGAATGGAAAATTACCAGGCCGGCCAGTTAATAAACTGGAGCGGGGTGTGCAGGCAGCGGTTAAATGAAAACTATTCTTTTGTCCATCCTGAAAATGAAAACATAAACGGGTTGAGTCATATACTTTGGACAGGAGCCACTATGTCCCCGGAAGCTACGGCAAGAAATGCTGTGTTCTATGGGGACAAGGCAATCGACCGGTCGCCCTGCGGCACGGGCACATCGGCCCGCATGGCGCAGTGGCATGCAAAGGGAAAATTAAAAAAGGGAGATCTGTTTGTACACGAAAGTATTATCGGTTCGCGGTTTACCGGGAGAATTGAAGATGAAACAAAGATGGGTGATAAGCCTGCCATCATTCCTTCCATTGAAGGGTGGGCCAGGGTATATGGATACAATACCATTACTATAGATGATGATGATCCCTATGCCCACGGGTTCCAGGTACTCTGATGATTGATTTAAGTAAAATTATTTTTTTGAAATATAAATAGTGAAGGTTTGAAAAATGTATTAGTGATTGGGGGAGGAATTATCGGTTTAAGTTCCGCTTATTACCTGCGGCAGTCGGGCCACCAGGTAACCGTAATTGACAAGGGAGATTTTACGGATAACTGTTCATATGGCAATGCCGGTTATGTATGTCCCGGCCATTTTATTCCGCTGGCCACCCCGGGTATAGTGTGGAAAGGATTAAAATGGATGATGAATGCGCAAAGTCCTTTTTATGTGCAGCCTTCTGTGAACGGCTCGCTGATGGACTGGGGATTTCATTTTATAAAAAGCGCCAATCATAAAAAAGTGGAAGCGGCGGCCGTGCCTTTGCGGGATATCGCCGTGTTAAGCCAGCAGGAATACCAGCTTTGGGCTTCGCTGTCGGGTTTTGATTTTGGCTATGAACAAAAAGGACTGCTTGAAATTTTTCAAACAAAAAAAGTAGCGGAGCATGCGCAGCATGTGGTGGAAAAAGGAAATGCGCTGGGGCTGGACGTGGAACTGTTGAATGCGGAAGCGCTGCAGCAACTGGAACCGCATACGCAGATCAATGCACGGGGAGCTATTTTTTTTAAAGGCGATTCCCATCTCTATCCCAACAAACTGATGAAGGCCTTACAGATGCTGCTTAAAAATCAGGGCGTGCAGTTATTACCTTATGAAGAAGTAACAGGATTTGAAAAAGAAAAAAACAGTATAAAAAAAGTGATCACCACAAAACAACTACATGAAGCGGATGAAGTGGTGATAGCCACCGGTGCCTGGAGCCGGCAGGTAGCTGCCTGGGCGGATACAAAGATCCCGATGATGCCGGGGCGGGGTTATTCACTTACCCTGGAGGATTCTCCCTACAGGTTAAACCATCCTGCCATATTGATGGAAGGGCGGGTAGCCATTACGCCGATGGATGGAAACAAGATACGCTTTGGAGGCACCATGGAAGTGGTGAACACCGCAGCGCCGCCACGTTATGAACGGGTAAAAGGCATATTGAAAGCGGTAAAGAATTTTTTCCCGGCATTTGATATAGCCATGCCATCACCCGACCAGTTATGGTATGGTTTCCGGCCCTGCTCGGCGGACGGGCTACCTTATATCGGCCGCACCCGCCGGTATGAAAACCTGGTGATGGCCACAGGGCATGCCATGCTGGGCCTTAGCCTGGGAGCAGGAACGGGCAAGCTGGTGGGTGAACTGGTGGATGA
>JBGTNK010000164.1:0-20504 GCA_041743125.1 Chitinophagaceae bacterium | reverse complement strand
AAAAACACAGACTTATGCGAAAGTTGCTTTGCTTAATTACGTTGCTGCTTGCTGCGCTTTTTACTTTTGCCCAGCAAAAAACTATTACAGGTACTGTTACCGATAAAACCGATAAAACACCACTTGCAGGTGTAACCGTTTCTTCAAAAGGTAAAGCGGTGCAAACAGATGTTTCAGGAAAGTTTTCCATTGAAGCATCTGTTGGTGATAACCTGACATTTTCTTATGTAGGGATGGACCCTGTAATCCTTAAAATTTCAGGAAGTGATCAAAATCTATTTGTAGAACTGGAAGGAGTTAAGGCAGGGGAGGAGGTTGTTGTGGTTGGTTATACTTCTCAAAGAAAAAAAGATTTAACTGGCGCAGTGGCTGTAGTAGATTTAACGCCGGTCAAAAATAACAGTTCCGGTAATACCATGCAGGCGCTCCAAGGGCGGGTAGCTGGTTTGTACATTGAAAAAGATGGCTCGCCAAATGGATCTAATGGAAGAATACTGATACGTGGCGCTAATACCCTGGGAAATAACAATCCCCTTTATGTTATTGATGGCATACCTACAACCAGACCGGAAGTATTTCAAAATATGGATCCAGCTAATATAGCTTCAGTGCAGGTTTTAAAAGATGCTTCTGCAGAATCCATTTATGGTGCCCGTGCCTCCAACGGCGTTATCATTGTTACTACAAAAAATGGTGGTAATACCGGTGGTAAAGTTCAATTTCAATTGAACAGCAGCCTTTCCAGTCAGTCAGAAAAATCAATGAGGTTTGAAATGTTGAGCTCGGTAGACAGAGGGCGGGCATTATGGCAAGCCTCGGTTAATGACAGACAAGATCCTGCTGCGGGTTATGGCGAAATTTATCAATTTGACTGGAATAATAATTTTGATAATCCGGTTTTAAACAACGTAACATTGAAGCCGTTTGTGGGTGGCGACCAAAACACTCCGGCTGGCAATACCGATTGGCAGGATGTAATGTATAAAACAGGGATGGTTACTAATAATAGTTTAACAGCTTCAATCGGTAACCAGAACTCGTCATTAGAAATAAATTTAGGCTATCTAAAAAATACAGGCATGTTAAGATACACAGGCTACGAACGTCTGAGTGGCAGCATTAATGCTTTAACCAAGGCTTTTAATAACAAAGTAATGTTTGGTGTCAATTTGCGGATAGCCAACTCCAACGAGACCTTAACTGCCCGTGATTTGGGAGGCGCTTCTACCACATTTTTGGCGGTTACTTTAGCGCCGACAATTCCTGTTTTTCAAAAAGATGGTGTTACTTATGCCGGTGAATTAGGCGCAGGCTATTCGGATAGAAATAATCCTTTGCACATGCAATACCTGGCAAGATGGAATAATGCAAACCGGTTGAGTGCATTCGGTAATGTTTTTGTAGAAGTGCAACCCATCAAAAATTTATTTTTCAAATCAAACATTGGTGCGGATAATAATAATTATTCAAATAAAGTTATCACGCCAACTTTCACAGAGGGTGCATTAGCCCGTACAACAAATAGTCTGTCTTTCGATGAAAATCATTTTTTAAGTCTAACCTGGTCCAATACCTTAAGATATAATTGGGATTTGAACCAAAACAATAATTTTAAATTTTTAGTTGGAACTGAGTATATCAAAACTGATTTAGACTTTCATTTTATTAAGAAAGAAGGTTATGCACTTCAAACAGAAGAATATTTCACTTTAGATGCAGCTACCGGCAATACAACTGTTTTTGGAGGATCAACCGGCAACAGGTTGTTTTCACAATTTGCAAGGGTTGATTATAATTTCTCTGATAAATACCTGGCTGCGGTTACTGTTCGGCGTGACGGTTCGTCCCGTTTTGGAGCAGATAACCAGTATGGTTTTTTTCCTGCTGCTTCTGTAGGATGGCGAATAGACAAAGAAGCATTCATGCAGAATAATAATTTATTCACAGAATTAAAGCTGAGGGTTGGTGTTGGCCGGGTAGGTAACCAGGAAGTTGGTGATGTAAATAACGTTACACTTTTTGGAACTAGATATGGTACTACGCAGGCACAACTTACAGGTGGTTTTTTTGAGCAATACTATAATGTAGGTACGGCTTATTCATTATCAGGCGCCAATACAGGGACACTGCCTTCAGGTTTTGTTCAAACCCAGGCAGGAAACCCATCACTTAAATGGGAGGCTACAGAAGAAATCAATGCAGGAATAGATTTCTCCATACTTAAGAATAAATTATATGGATCATTCGATTATTTTTCACGCAATACGACAGGTATTTTGATTACGCCACCCGTTGCAGCCGTGTTGGGGGAAGGCCAGAATAAAACAGTAAACGGTGCGTCAAAAAGTAATAAAGGATGGGAATTTGTAATTGGCTATCAGGGCGAAAAAATTGGAGATCTTAAATATGATGTGAAACTTAATTTCGCTCATTTCAGGGATGAAGTAACCGATTTACCTGAAAGTTCAAGGCCTGCCTATCCGGGTATTGTTGGAAATACAATTCTTGGCCATTCCCAGTTTGATATTTTTGGTTTTAAAACAAACGGCCTCTTTCAATCCCAGGCCGAGGTTGATAAAGCTCCAACACAGATTGGTGCTGGTCCCGGCAGGATCCGTTATGTGGATATTAATAATGATGGAGTAATTAATGATCTGGACAGAGATTGGATAGGAACTACACTACCTGCGCTGGAGTATGGGCTAAGAATTGATTTGATGTATAAAAAATTCGATTTGTCTTTATTCGGCTCGGGTGTAGCAGGCAAAGAAGGATTTGATGTATATACACTATTTAACAACCTGATGAAAAGCAGGGAAAATGTAGGGCCTGGTGTATTTAATGGCTGGACAGCTCAAAACACCAATACGGATGTGCCTGCATTAACATTAAAAGACAATAACAATGAAGGCCGTACTTCTGATTATTTTATCGTTAATACATCCTATTTTAAAATGCGCAATATTCAGTTTGGATACAACCTTGTACCAAAAGCTGTTTTTTCAAGGCTGCGCTTTTATGCGATGGCTGAAAACCTGTTCCGGATCAAAAACAAAAGCTATTTAAGTCCTGACCCGGAAAGAATAGATCTGGATCCTGTACCGATCCCAAAAACATTCACTTTTGGTATTAATGCATCCTTTTAAAGAATCAAAAAATTAATCAAAATGAAAAAATTAATTATAACAGCTTTTATTACATCAGGGCTATTAATTTTTAGTTCCTGTAAAAAGGTACTTGACTATACACCGCCGGGAGTATTGGCATCTACGGATTTAACATCAGCTACTGCCATCGAAGGACTGGTTACTGCCGCATATGCTGCCATCGGAAATGGTGATATGATAGGACCCATTTATAGTAATTGGGCTTATGGCAGTGTCCGTTCCGATGATGCCTACAAAGGCGGGGGTGGTACTGGTGATGTGGGCGATGTAGATGCAATGGAACACTATAACTTAGTTACCCCAACGATGGGTTGGTTTGTTACCCGCACCTGGCAAAATCTTTTTAAATCCATTGCAAGGGCTAATAATGCACTTCGTGCAGTTAATTCACTTTCTGATGCCGATTTTCCTGCAAAAAAAACAAGATTAGGTGAATTAAGATTTCTTAGGGCACATAGTTTTTTTACAATGAAATTATTGTACAAGAATATTCCAATCTTTGATGAAAATGCTACAGAGGAAGAAATTCTGAAAACTTCAAACGATTTGAGCAATGAAGAATCCTGGAATAAAATTGCTGCCGATTTTCAATATGCCATTGATAATTTGCCTGCATCTCAGCCACAACTTGGCCGGGCTAATAAATTAGCCGCTCAGGCTTACCTTGCCAAACTGAGATTGTACCAGGCATATGAGCAGGATAAAAATCATAAAGTTACCAGTATCAATCAAACAAGATTGCAGGAAGTTGTTACATTAACCCAGGCGGTTATTTCATCCGGGAAATATTCTTTAAGTAATGATATAGCTGATAATTTTTTGCCTGAAACTGAAAATGGGCCCGAGTCTGTTTTTGCTATTCAGTTTACTATAAACGATGGTACTACTGCCGGCAGAATGAGCTATGAAGATGGATTGAATTATCCTCACGGGGCGCCACAATATGGCTGTTGCGGTTTTCATGCGCCAAGTCAAAACTTAGTAAATGCTCACACCACAGACGCAAATGGGTTGCCCAATTTTACAACTTTCAATAACAGCAATGCAGATTTAAACACAGCAACAGTGGATCCTCGTCTTGACCACACTGTAGGTATAGACGGACATCCATATAAATATGATAATACAAAACCCTTTAGCAATAGTTGGGTTCGGGATCCGGGTGTTTATGGTAATTTTCACAGCATGCGTAATCAGCAACTGGCATCGAGTTCATCCTATTTTAAACTGGGGCCATTTATGGGCACTGCAAAAAATTATGATATTCTCAGGTATGACGATATTTTATTGATGCAGGCCGAAGCATATATTGAATTAGGTCAACAGGATAAAGCTTTACCAATAATCAATCAAATAAGAACAAGAGCGGCAGCAAGCACTGGAAGACTGAAGAAATTGGATGGTACTTTTGCTTCGAAATATAATACTAAAGAATATGCTGCAATAGGTTGGACCCAGGCTTATGCCCGTACATCTTTGCAATGGGAAAGACGTCTGGAATTTGCAACTGAAGGGCCACGTTTCTTTGATTTGGTAAGATGGGGAATTGCTGAACAGACTTTAAATGGATACATAGCTGTTGAGAAGATAAGAAGAACTTTTTTAGCTACTGCTAAATTTACAGCGGGAAGAGATGAATACCTGCCAATTCCTCAATCTGAGATTACTTTTACCAACGGCTTGTATATACAAAATCCCGGGTATTGATAAAAAAAATTTCCACTGAGTCCATGTGCAATAGTTTTGTGGAATTTTCAGAATGAATTTGGAACAGTTAACCGTATTAAAATTTTTGACATAGGCAAGCATTATTTATGCATTCATGTTAAACCGGAGGAGGTTTTTACTTCCTCCTTTATTTTTTGGTTTAAAAAAATACTATTATGGTAAAGAAAATATTTATAACGGCATTATATCTTTTCGGCCTTCAATCCATCGGTATAAATTGCATGGCCCAGCCAGGTAGCAGGAAACAAACCGAACCACACCGCCCTCAAATTCACTTTTCTCCAAAAGCCAATTGGGTAAATGATCCCAATGGCATGGTGTATCATAAAGGCATTTATCATTTGTTTTTTCAGTATTACCCCGACAGTACGGTTTGGGGACCTATGCATTGGGGCCATGCTACCAGCAAGGATTTGGTTAATTGGAAAGAAGGACCTATTGCGCTGTACCCCGATAGTTTGGGTTATATTTTTTCAGGCAGCGCGGTGGTTGACGAAAAGAATACATCTGGTTTGGGGAAAAACGGGAAGGCTCCATTAATCGCCATATTTACGCATCATGATCCGGTGGGAGAATCAAAAAAAAGAAATGATTTCCAATATCAAAGTATCGCATTTAGTAATGATGATGGAAAAACCTGGACCAAGTATGCGAATAATCCTGTACTGGAAAACCCTGGTATTACCGATTTCCGTGACCCGAAAGTGATGTGGTATGAACCGCAAAAAAAGTGGATCATGACGCTGGCAACAAAAGATAGGATCACATTTTACTCTTCACCCAATTTACTCGCATGGAACAAAGAAAGTGAGTTTGGTATGGAAGTAGGAGGTCATGGCGGTGTTTGGGAATGTCCTGATTTATTTTCATTAACAGATGATAATGGAAGAAAGGTTTGGGTGCTTATTGTTAGTATAAATCCTGGTGGACCCAATAAAGGGTCTGCTACGCAATACTTCCTGGGCGAGTTTGATGGAAATAAGTTTAGTTCTACGCAAAAAGAAGCCAGGTGGCTTGATTATGGCCCCGATGATTATGCCGGCATTACCTGGTCCAATACGGGTGACCGGAAAATATTTTTGGGATGGATGAGTAACTGGATGTATGCAAACATAGTTCCAACAGAAAAATGGAGAAGTGCAATGACAATACCCCGCGAATTAAAGTTAAAGCAGGTGGGAGATGATATTTTCGTTACCTCTCAACCAGCAGCTGAGCTTTCAACTCTTCAAACCAAGCCTGTTGTATTAAAAAATATACAAGTGAACAGGCATTTAAATGTTTCCTCCAAAAGAAATATAAAGATCCCCTGTAGGTTAAACCTGGAGCTGGATGAAGTGAAAAACATTTCTGTGGTGCTTTCCAATGATCTGGGAGAAGAAACGGTGATCGGTTTTGATAAAGAGACTAACCAATATTTTATTGACAGGACAAAATCTGGTAAAAAAGATTTTCATAATGATTTTGCCAGCAGGCATTTTGCACCCCGGTTTACCGGCAGTTCAAAAACGAATCTCTCCCTGGTCATAGATGTAAGCTCGGTTGAATTATTTGCCGATGATGGATTGACGGTGATGACGGAGATATTTTTCCCCCGTAAAACATACAATAAAATACAGATTAAATCGGATGGGCATGTCCTGATCAAAAAGCTGGAAATGATGAACATGAAAAGCATCGGGAAATAAGTTGGTCTACTGGTTCCTCCAATAACGTTTATTACAGATGATCTTTTAATAGTTTAAAATTATCTGGTTTAGATCGGGGAGGTAATTGTAACTGGTAACTTTGATCAAATTTTCTAACTTTAGACCCTGCATTTAAAATGCAGATTCTCAACTCAGACCATGATGATGAATTATATGTTCAAAACAAGTATCCTTTTTCTCATTATAACTTTCCAGGCAACAGCGCAGGCACCAGCCACCACCTTACCGGAGTTTTCCTTTTCAAGACTCAATAAAAAGATTTTTTCAAATAAAGATCTTGAAAACGGCAAAATGTTATTTTTTGTTTTTTTTGATACGGATTGTGACCATTGCCAGCATGCTGTTCAATATATTGGTCAGCATATGCAGGAGTTCAAAAAATCTGCTATTTATTTAATAACACTGGATAAACCTGAAAACATAGAAATTTTTATGAATAAATACGGGGTTGCCCTTAAAAAAGATAAAAGCGTTACCATATTGCAGGATCCGAATTATGAATTTATGCGAAAGTTTAAACCCAGGAAATACCCATCCCTTTTTTTGTATTCCGCAAACAAACAATTGATCATGTATGACGACAATGAAAAGAATTTGTTCCGGTTTTCACAACTAATAAATGCTAATAGCAAATAATAAACGGTCCGGGTCGTAATAAGGATTATTTCAAAACTCAAATACTTAAAATGGTCGTAAATTCAGGAATTATTTTAGGGTGAATGAACAGACATTATCCAAAACAGGTACCTTAAAAATTATTCTAACTTAGATGTATGTACAAAGCAATTATTTTAACCAGTGTTTTTTCAGCAGTATTAATTTTAATGAGTTCTTTTTTTCAAAAATATGATCTCGCAAAAAGCATTGAGAAAGGAAAAGAAGTGTATGAATCCTATTGTGTGACTTGCCATATGCCGGATGGAGCAGGTACTGAAATTTTTCCGCCTGTAGCAAAAACAGATTACCTGAAAAAGCCGGTAAAAACACTGGTGAATATTATTCTGCTTGGCCAGAGCGGTGAGATAACTGTTAATAAGAAAAAATATGATGCCTTAATGCCTCCCCAGCCTTATCTGGGCGATGAACAAATTGCGGATGTTTTAAATTTTATTCGTAACCGAATGGGAAATAAAGTTCCTGGGGTGATTACTCCTGAGCAGGTAAAGGCTTTTCGTTAATAATTATACGGGTTCCTTTTGTAATACCTGGTAAAGATCTCCTTCTTTCGGATTGGCAGGCATTGACAACGGTCTTTCTGCTGGTTAACGCTTACTTCTTCAAATCCATTCGGACCATTCATTTATATTACATATGACATGCCTGGTGAACAACAATAAAACACATATATGGATTTCGCCGGGATGGTACGGGTTAGGTCAGAAAAACTATTTTGATGGTAAAGTATTTTTCGAAAATAGGGAATAGAGAAATAATAGGAAGAAGTGATAATGGATTTAATACTTGACGATTCTCCACGGTGATTGCAAATGACAAAGATTCTAGTATAAAAGCCGGCAAAGAATTTTTAGGAACAAAATGTTTTACTATCACAATACTGATTATATCTATTAAAGCTCAGGCACAACAAAAGCCTTTGTCAAAACAAGTGACGCAAGCAGTTATGTATATTTGGAAAGATTCTTTTGCTGACATGGTTATTGCTGCATCGCAAGAAATGAATAAGTAATAAAAGGGAGTTTAATTGATTAAATATGCAACTGTCAGAAAAAAATATCGGGACTGTAAAAAAACAAGCCCATTTGGTTATTCCCAATGAAAAATTATTTTCATTGCCTGAAAAGGTATTGCAATTTGGTACGGGTGTTTTGCTTCGTGCCCTGCCTGATTATTTTATAGACAAGGCGAACCGGCAAAATATTTTTAACGGGAAAGTGGTGATAGTGAAGTCAACGGATAGTGGCGGGTCGGATGATTTTGCTAACCAGGATGGCTTATATACTATTTGTATAAGAGGCATTGAAAATGGAAATGTAATTGAAGAAAATATAATTAATTCATCTATCAGCCGGGTATTATCTGCTGCTTCACAATGGAACGAAATTCTGCAATGCGCTTCTAACCCTGCAATGCAGGTAATCATTTCCAATACAACAGAAGTAGGTATTGTACTGGATGCTGATGATGATCTTCACGCATCCCCTCCGCGGTCTTTTCCCGCTAAGTTGCTGGCCTTCCTCTATAAAAGGTACAGGATATTCAATGGCGACGCTGGTAAGGGAATGGTTATTATCCCAACTGAACTGATACCCGGCAATGGCGAAAAGCTGGAAGCAATCCTGGATGAGCTGGCTCACCAGAATAACCTTGAATATGCTTTCATTGACTGGCTGGAGAATGCGAATTATTTCTGCAATTCGTTGGTTGATCGAATTGTGCCTGGTAAACTACCTGCTGTTATGCAATCAAAAGTTGAAAAGGAATTGGGATATACCGATGAACTGATGATCATAAGTGAAGTATATCGTTTATGGGCCATTGAATCCGATAAGCAAAAAGTAAAGGATATATTATCATTCGTCAAAGCTGATGACGGTGCAATCATTACGGCTGATATTCATCTTTATCGTGAATTAAAACTTCGTTTATTAAACGGATCGCATACGTTCAGTTGCGGACTTGCACATCTGGCCGGTTTTCACACTGTAAAAGAAGCAATGGATAATGCTGATTTTGCCAACTATATCAGCAACCTGATGATGCTGGAAATAAGCCCCGCCATAACAAACGAAACGATCAGCCTGGATGCAGCCAGTGAATTTGCCGGCAAAGTACTGGATCGTTATCGCAATCCGCATATTGATCATCAGTGGTTAAGTATTACTATGCAGTACTCTTCTAAAATGAAGATGAGAAATATTCCAATTATACAAAACTACCTGGCCCGGTTTGGTACTGTACCGGAATATATTTCTCTGGGGTTGGCAGCCCACTTCCTGTTCATGAAATGTGAAAAGGCAGATGATGGAAAATATTATGGCGAAGTGAATGGAAAAAAATACCTGGTAAATGATGATAATGCAAATTGGTATGCTGAAAAATGGAAACAAGCAGAAAGCGCCTTACAACTGGTAAAGGATATCTTACATGACGAGTCTTTCTGGGGCATCAATCTGGGTAGCTTTGCCAGTTTTATAAATGCAATAAGCGGTAAATTGCAGGAGCTAATTAATAGCGGCGCTCAGGCAGCTATCAAACAGATTACCCAACCTGCAAAACCGATAGAGTCACCATGAAACAAACAGTATTAAAAGTTCATCCAAAAGATAATGTAATTGTCGCCCTTAAAAATCTTTCCAAAGGAGATGCTGTTCAATATAATGGTGAACGATATGTACTGACAGATAATATTGCCGCCAAGCATAAATTTTTTGTACAGGATATGGAGGCGGGTGATGAAGTGATCATGTATGGTGTGCTGGTAGGAAAAACTCAAAAAAATATTCTTGCCGGTGGTTTGATGACCACAGAAAATATTAAACATGCTGCAGATCCTTTTACTTACAGACCATTCGGGTATGAGTGGCATGCTCCTGACGTGTCAAAATTTAAAAATAAAACGTTTAATGGGTTTCACCGGTCTGATGGTCGGGTAGGCACGGCCAATTACTGGTTATTCATTCCCACAGTTTTTTGTGAAAACAGGAATTTAGATGTGATCCGGGAAGCCTTGCACAATGAATTGGGCTATGCTGTAACAGATAAGTATAAATCGTATACTCATCATTTGATGGAATGTTATAAAAGAGGCGAGGATATTTCATCAGTAGGCTTCGCTCCTTCTCCATTGGAAGAGAATGACAAAAGGCCTTTTCAAAATGTTGACGGAATAAAATTTTTAAATCACCAGGGTGGTTGCGGAGGTACAAGACAGGATGCGGCTATTTTAGGCAAACTACTGGCAGCGTACGCTGATCATCCAAATGTAGCGGGAGTAACCGTGTTGAGTTTGGGTTGTCAAAACTTACAGGTGCAGGATTTTGTCAATGACCTTAGACAACGCAACCCCAATTTTGATAAGCCTTTATACATTTTTGAACAACAGCAATCACAAAGTGAAGAGCAACTGGTAACAGAAGCAATCCGAAAAACTTTTTTGGGATTGATAGAAATAAATAAACAGGAAAGAAAACCAGCATCTCTGAATAAATTAGTGATTGGAGTAAAATGTGGAGGCAGTGATGGATTTAGTGGAATTTCTGCTAACCCGGCTGTAGGTTATTGTTCCGATCTGTTAGTAGCGCTGGGCGGAACAATTTTATTAGCAGAATTTCCAGAGCTGTGTGGCGCCGAACAAAATTTAATTGATCGTACCCGGGACGAGTCTGCAGCGAAAAAATTCATCCACCTGATGACCACATATAATGAAGCAGCGCATAAAGCAGGATCGGGTTTTCATATGAACCCATCACCGGGAAATATTAAAGATGGATTGATTACTGATGCAATAAAAAGTACCGGTGCTGCAAAGAAAGGCGGCACATCACCGGTCGAAGATGTGTTGGATTATACAGAACCTGCAGTGAAACCGGGATTAAATTTAGTATGCACTCCAGGCAATGATGTGGAGGCCACCACCGGTAAAGCAGCAAGCGGTGCAACCCTTATTTTATTTACTACCGGGTTGGGTACGCCAACAGGTAATCCGGTTTGTCCCACTATCAAGATAGCTACCAATTCATCTTTAGCTAAAAGAATGAAAGATATTATTGATATTGATTGCGGCCCGATAGTGGAAGGAGAAAAAACCATAGAGCAGATGGGTGAAGAGATATTGGAATATTGTATTAAGGCAGCAAGCGGTGAGGTGATTCCGAAGGCTGTGTCGTTAAACCAGGATGATTTTATACCATGGAAGAGAGGGGTTTCACTGTAGAGGCCATTCTCTCAGTTGCCGCTCATACTTAAAGTTGAAGATGATGAATGTCAAAACTTTTTATTAATGGAGTAGATGCCTCAGTGGCGCTTCTCCTTCATATAAGAATCGGGTGTCAAAAGAATTATTAATTCCAATTTCAGTGCCATTGAAATGACGCACCGACAGGGATAAAATTTATTAAGTGGGCAGATTAAACGGACATCGGCAGCCGGTATAAATAGTCATTAATTTCTATTAATAATAAGAATGAAAATTGTTTTATAAACTGTGTTGATTACCCGCTTTCTTCAACTGATTATTTCGTGTACCTGTTTTACGCTGAGGGTATCTCATCCCAACAACAGCGACCAAAACAAAAGGATACTGAGCCCTTTCTATTGGAGAGACGTAATGAATATTTAATCATATTTAAATAGCGATATGAAAAAATTTCTTGACGAAAATTTTTTGCTGCATAGTAATACTGCAGAGCAACTCTATCATGAGTTTGCCAAACTTATGCCCATCATTGATTATCACAATCACCTGCCTCCCGACCAGATAGCCGGAGATATCAATTTTGAAAACCTGACACAGATTTGGCTCTATGGCGATCATTACAAATGGCGGGCTATGCGTACCAACGGGGTGAATGAAAAATTCATCACCGGCAATTCAACTGATTATGAAAAATTTCAGCATTGGGCAGCCACCGTTCCTTTTACATTAAGAAATCCTTTGTACCATTGGACTCACCTGGAACTGCAACGCTATTTTGGGGTGGAGGATATTTTAAATGCAGACACAGCCCGCAAAATATATGAAGAGTGCACCGCTAAATTACAAACCCCGGCATACAGTGTAAAAAGCTTGCTGCAGAAAATGAACATAAAAATTCTGTGTACCACCGATGACCCTGTTGATTCATTGGAGCATCATCAAAAGATCCGGGCAGATGGGTTTGACATAAAAGTTTTACCGGCATATCGGCCGGACAAAGCCATGAATGTAGATGATGCCATTACATTTAATCAATATGTAGAAAAAGTAGAAGCTGTTACCGGCATTTCCATCAGCACTTTTGACGAATACCTGGATGCCCTTAAGAAGCGGCACGATTTCTTTGCCGAAAACGGTTGTTCTGTATCTGATCATGGATTGGAACAATTATATGCAGAAGAATATACGGATGCGGAGATTGAAAATATTTTCGCAAAGATCCGTGCTGGCAAATCACTAAGCCGGGAAGAGAACCTGAAATTTAAAAGCGCCTTGCTGATCATTTTTGCGGAATGGGATTGGGAGAAAGGCTGGGTTCAGCAATACCATCTTGGAGCATTAAGAAATAATAACAGCCGCATGTTATCAAATTTGGGCCCCGATACCGGTTGGGATAGTATCGGTGATTTTTCCCAGGCTTATGCCTTATCCAAATTCTTAAACAGGTTAGATACCAATAACAAACTCGCCAAGACGATTATTTATAATCTCAACCCTGCCGATAACGAATTAATGGCAACCATGACCGGCAACTTCAATGATGGTTCTGTAGCAGGTAAAGTACAATGGGGATCGGGCTGGTGGTTTCTTGATCAGAAAGACGGAATGGTTAAACAAATCAATGCGCTTAGCAATATGGGATTGATCAGTCGCTTTATTGGCATGCTGACCGATAGCCGTAGTTTTCTTTCTTTCCCGAGGCATGAATATTTCAGACGAATACTTTGCAATTTGTTTGCCGAAGAAATAGAAAATGGAGAACTGCCCAATGATAAGGCTTGGATAGGCCAGGTGATCCGGGATATTTGTTACAACAATGCGAATAGCTATTTCAATTTTGAGACCACGGAACAAGCATTTACTGCCTCTGCAAAAACATTCTGAACATTCTTTCAAAATTCTCCTTTATGAATATAAGATTTGCGATAGGCCCTGATGAAACCACGCAGTTAGATACAGAGCAACTCCGTGAAAATTTTTTAGTGCCTTCTTTAATGCAGGATGATACGATTCAATTAGTGTATTCCCATTACGACCGGGTGATCATTGGTGGAGCAAAACCGGTGAATAAAGTGCTTGAACTTCTCAATCATCCGGAACTTTGTGCTGATTACTTTTTAGAAAGAAGGGAATTGGGTATAATCAATGTTGGTGGCGCAGGAACGGTGACTGCTAATGATGAAGTTTTTGTACTTAATAAATTAGACTGTTTATATTTAAGCAAGGGCACAAAGGAAGTAAGCTTTGCCAGCCATGAACCGGGTGAGCCCGCAGCTTATTATATATTGTCTGCCCCGGCGCATGCAGCATATCCCAATGCAAAATTTACTAAGGAGCAGGCATTGCCGGTACCTTTGGGCACCGGGGAATCATCCAATAAAAGAATCGTTTATAAATACATTCATTCAGAAGGAATAAAAAGTTGCCAGTTGGTAATGGGTTTAATTGTGCTGGAGCCTGGAAATGTATGGAATTCCATACCACCACATACGCATACCCGAAGAATGGAAGTGTATTTTTATTTTGATCTCGCAGAGCATCATCGTATATTTCATTTTATGGGGGCGCCCCAGCAAACCAGGCATCTTACTTTGGCTAATCATGAAGCAGTAATTTCTCCTCCCTGGAGTACGCATTTCGGATGCGGCACCAGTAACTATGGCTTTATCTGGGGGATGGCCGGTGAGAATTTATCCTATACCGATATGGATCCTGCACCGGTTCCTGAATTGAGATAAGCTCATCTCCTGATGGAGACGCGGGAATAGTACTTAACAGAAAATAATATAATGTCTGAAAATAAATTGATTAACAAAGGCTCTTCTAAAGTATCCTTTAAGGGATTTGAAGCTTTAGCTTCCTCCACGGGGGGAGGCTTGGAGGGGCCTGTCTTTTGTTTTGGTGAAATATTGCTACGCATGAGTCCTGTTTTAAACAGGGAATGGATCCACCAGGCCATGCTGCCAGTTTATGTGGGAGGCGCAGAGTTAAATGTTGCCAATGCGCTGGCAAAATGGAAAGTGCCGGTAAAATATGGTACGGCTATGCCCGACAATTATCTAAGCAAAGAAATAATGGAGGAGTTGCAGACTAACCAGGTTGATGTTTCTGCCATACAACTTTCAGGAAACCGGATTGGCACTTATTATTTGCCGCAAGGTGCAGATCTTAAAAACGCAGGTGTAATTTATGACAGGGCTTATTCATCATTTGCGGACCTGGAGCCAGGCTCGATCGATTGGGACAAGGTATTAGAAGGTTGCAGTTGGTTTCATTTTAGCGCCATTAGTCCCGCTTTGAATGCACAGGCAGCTGCTGTTTGTAAAGAGGCATTGGAGGCGGCCACTGCAAAAGGATTGATCATCTCCGTGGATTTAAATTACCGTTCTAAACTTTGGCAGTATGGTAAGCAACCTTCTGAAATAATGCCGGACCTGGTAAAGTATTGTCATCTGATCATGGGGAATATTTGGGCAGTGGAAAGCCTGCTGCGAATTCCCTCACCGCTTGAAAGCAGTTCGGGTAAAACAAGACAACAATTAATTGAGGCAGCAGGTAAATCCATGCTTGAATTACACAGCTCATTTCCTGTTGCGCAAAGTTTTGCCTTTACATTCAGGTTAGAAAATGAATATTGGGCCGTTTTGCAGTTGGGCCCGGAGATGGCCGTATCCGAACCATTTTTAATAGGGGAGGTAATCGACAAAGTGGGTAGCGGTGATTGTTTTATGGCCGGGCTGATCTATGGTTTATATAACAATCATGCGGCAAGTGAAATAATCAATTTCTCTGCAGCAGCAGCTGTTGGTAAATTACATGAAGTGGGCGACGCCACTCAGCAGACCATTCAGCAGGTAAATGAAAAATTATTATGGACCGGGAAAAGCAAGTTAAGGAGCTCATAAGTCAGCAGGGGATGTTGCCTTTGTTTTATCATGCCGACAGTGAAACCTGTATTGGTATAGCAAAGACCCTATACGATGCCGGCGTTCGGTGTATAGAATTTACGAACCGTGGATCCATGGCCTTGCAAAATTTTAAACTATTGGTAAAGCAAAAGGATCAGGAGATGAAAGATGTGATGCTGGCCGCAGGCACAATAAAAACTGCCGAACAAGCCAGGCAATTCATTGACGCCGGTGCAGACTTTCTGATCAGTCCGTTTTTTGATATGGCAGTCTGCGATGTGGCTTACCTTAATAAGGTGAGCTGGATTCCCGGCTGTATGACACCCACCGAAATCCAGGTAGCCGAACAGGCCGGTTGCAGCATGATTAAACTATTTCCAGGCAACACATTGGGTTTTTCTTTCATGGAAGCTATTAAACCTTTGTTCCCGGGTCTTGATTTTATCGTCACCGGAGGTGTAGATACCTCAGAAGAAAATATCAGGTCCTGGTTAAGGGCAGGCGTTTGTGCAGTAGGAATGGGAAGCAACCTGATCAGTAAGTCAATTTTGGATAATAGAGACTATACCAGCTTACATGCTAAAACAAAACAAGCAATTTCTAATATAAAAAGGATTCAATCAGGTCATTGATCAGCAAAAACTGTTAACCCGGACGATGACCTGTATAATATGGGTCGGGTTCAAATTAGTTTCCCGGTAAATAATGGAAGTCTGTTCTCTTATTGCACTCTTCATTGGCTCTTCCTTATCATGAAGACTGTTTCTTACCTACCGAAGGTTTCCTCTTCTTTGAGTTGAAAATTCGCATACACTATATCTTTAATCAATCACACATTACTATAATACTGTGGACTAAGATTTTTTTTTGAGTAACAATCACCCCACAATTTTAAATTTAATGCACGGTAAATACGTGACTACCGGATGGCATATGCTTTGCCCTATCTGTGGGTACCTAATTTTTTTTAACATCAAAAAGCAATACCATGGCAAACACAAAAACGAAAACTGCCCCGAAAGCAAAACAGCAGAAAACAAACGGAACTTCAACGGCCCAGATAAAAAATTCTCAGTTGGAAAAGTTTTTTATTGATGCATTAAAGGATATCTATTGGGCTGAAAAACACCTGACCAAAGAGTTGCCTAAAATGAAAAAGGCAGCCACCACACAGCAACTCAAAGACGCCATTGAAGAGCATAAAATGCAAACCGAAGAGCAGGTAAGTCGCCTGGAGCAGGTCTTTGAATTAATGGGCAAAAAAGCCCAGGCTAAAAAATGCGAGGCAATGGAAGGCCTGATAAAAGAAGGAAACTCAGTGGTGGAGGAAACAGAAGAAGGTAGCATGACAAGAGACGCAGGCATCATAATGGCAGCACAAAAAGTGGAGCACTACGAGATTGCTACTTATGGGGGCCTGGTATCCATTGCTACTACATTAGGCTTGTCTGAAGTAGCAGCTATCCTGAGTACAACATTGGAAGAGGAAAAAGAAACCGATAGTACCCTTTCCCAAATAGCAGAGAATGATATCAATTGGGAAGCAGAGCAGGAAGAGTCTGAAGAGGAACAATAATAATTTCTTTTTAGAGCGGAGTTGATGAAAATAAGTGCCAGGTGTTATTGCCTGGCCTTATTTATAAATAATAAAAAATGAACAAGCAGCTTATTCCAAAAAAAAAATTGAAACGGGCCCGCCTGTTTAACCGTATAGCGGGATGGATTACCCGCAAAGCTGGTAGCCCCGCTATATCTATTTCCGCATTTGTGCTGATTATCTTGTGGGCCCTTACAGGGCCTTTGTTTGGGTATTCTGATACCTGGCAACTGGTGATCAATACAGGCACTACGATCATTACCTTCTTAATGGTGTTTATCATTCAGCAATCGCAGAACAAGGATACCGCAGCCATTCAGCTTAAATTAAATGAGTTGCTGGCAAGTAACGAACTGGCCAGTAACCGCCTTGTCAATATTGAGGATCTTACAGAAGAGGAAATTCATGTGCTCAAGAAATTTTATATTAAACTGGCTGAGAATGCGGAAAAGGAAATGGATTTGCATACTTCCCATTCCTTGGATGAGGCAGAGGATAATCACAATCAGAAAATAAAAATGTCCCGCAGAAAAGAAAGTAAATAAATATCTGAGTTGGTATAAATGTTCACATTGGAATGGCAGGATAATTGTTTTTTATTTTTAAAATTCAATTATGATAAAGCGGGACGGAGCTGCCATTAGTTTGTGGCAGGATAATGCGGAACCTTATTCAGGCACGGGAAATAAGGCAGATAAACAAACTGTATATGACGTGGTAATAGTGGGAGGGGGTATTACAGGCATCAGCACAGGATTGCTTTTACAAAGATCTGGTATAAAATGTCTGCTGCTGGAAGCGGCCAGTCTTGGCTTTGGCACAACCGGTGGTACCACAGCACATCTGAATACACTACTTGATACGCCGTATAAAACAATCAGTAAAAACTTTAATAAAGAAAAGGCAGAGCTGGTGGCGCAGGCCACTGGTGAGGCTATCAACCTTATTCGCAATAATGTACTGCTATACGATATAGATTGCGGGTTTGAAGAAGCAGATGCATTTCTTTTTGCCAGCAATGAAAAGCAGGAAAAGGAATTGGAAGATATTGCGGAAGCTTCAAAAGAAGCCGGCCTTGAGTTGGATTATTGTAATAAGATTCCGGTACCTGTTCCATTTGTGAAAGCAGTGCAAGTTAAAGGCCAGGCAAAGTTTAACCCCTTACAGTATTTATATGCACTTGCCAGAGCATTTGAAAAGGCAGGTGGAATGATAGAGCAGCATTGCAGGGTTACCGGTGTAGACCATAGCGAAATAATAGAAGCAGAAACTAACAAAGGAATTTTTAAAGGCCGCGACCTGATTTACGCCACGCATATTCCGCCGGGTGTTAACTTGTTGCACCTTCGTTGTATACCGTATCGCAGTTATGCGATGGCGCTCACACTGGCTGATAACAATTATCCATCAGGGCTTAGTTATGATATGGAAGATCCCTATCATTATTATCGGACACAAAAAGTGAATGGCAGAGATTACCTGATTGCCGGCGGAAAGGATCACAAGACTGCCCACAGTGAAAATTCCAATCATCATTTTTCTGAGCTCGAAAGTCATGTCCGGTCTTATTTTAATGCAGATAAGATCATGTATAAATGGTCGTCACAATATTTTGAACCGGCCGATGGGCTTCCTTATATTGGCCATTTACCTGGCCATCCATATAATATTTACGTAGCTACGGGTTTTGGT
Source organism: Chitinophagaceae bacterium (assembly GCA_041743125.1). GTDB lineage: Bacteria > Bacteroidota > Bacteroidia > Chitinophagales > Chitinophagaceae > Terrimonas_B. The sequence continues at coordinate 1,827 of JBGTNK010000164.1, read as the reverse complement.
GGTAATGGCATGGTGTATAGCAGTGTAGCGGCTCTTACTTTTAAAGATATTTTTTTAAAGAAAAAAAGTGGGTATAGTGAACTGTTTAATCCTAACAGAATAAAACCGGTGGCCGGTTTTGCAAATTTCATAAAGCACAACGCAGATGTTGCCGGGCAATTTATAGAAAAAATTTTTTCACACGAAGATTTACAACAACTGGCGGAGCTGGCCCCCGGAGAGGCAAAAGTGGTATTGTTTGAAAATAAGAAAATGGCCTTATACAAATCTGATGATGGCGAAGTGCATGCTATCAGCCCTTTGTGTACGCATTTAAAGTGTGAAGTAAAATGGAATGCTGCTGAAACATCATGGGACTGCCCTTGCCATGGTGCCAGGTATAGTTATGACGGTAAAGTGCTAACGGGGCCTGCAGATATGGACCTTGAAAAAATTGAAATCAGGGACCTGGTAAAATAATAAGAAGTTGGGGTTAAATTTTAAAACCCTCTGCCAGTAGTTGAAATGTAACTGGACAGAGGGTTTTTATTTTATATTCCGTCTCATGCAGGAACCTTACGGGGTTTTTCCCGATCCCAAAAGCGGTGTTGTGATATAGCCATGATAAATTGGGGAATTAGTTTTTTAATTTTATCGTTCACTACAATTCCTTCAGATAATACCGTTTCATTTAAATTGTCGGGTGGTAACTTTTTGAAAAAATAGGTTGCTTGTAAAACCTGTAATGCCTGGGTATCGGCTGCTATGGCTTTGCAATGTTTAAAGGCTTCGTTTAAAAAATGAATGGCATCCGGATCCGCTTCCAGAGTGGCCACACTATTCAATCCCCCGGGAACATAGACGGCATCATAAAATACCGAGGCGGCAGTCAAAAAACTTTGATCCACGGGAATGGAGCTGTTATCTTCTGCAGTCAGCATTCCCAGTTTAGGAGCTATAATATGAATGATGGCACCTTCACCCTCTATAGAATTTTTCATTTCCATCAACGTATTTCCATCAACACCATCCGCAGCAAGGATAGCGATCATCCGGGTACGAATGGAATCCTTTACGGTGTTTGCCATACTTAATGCTTCTGATTTTAACAGGCTGCTTTCAACTTTTATTGGCTGGTAATTGGCAGCATCAGCATCTGCCGGGATGCTGTGATTCATCGGTTGCTCAGGTTGTTGCGGCACATGAAGTCCCAGGTTGTAGGCTACCCCGGCGGCCAGGCCTTTATCAACTTGTGATAAAATTCCCAGCATGCGTACCCGGATAGCTTCGGTTTGAACTTTTCCAAGTTCAAAAGAAAGGGCATCCACGATATGGTTTTTTTCCGGATCCGACTGGCTGTTAAAAAATAACTTCGCCTGGCTGAAATGGTCAAAAAAACTCCGGCTTCTTTCCCTGATTTTCTTTGCATCTATCCTTTCTGCATAGGAGCTAAATCCGCCTTCCGACATTTTTGCCTGGAAGGGACAACCGCCACCCAAAGAATTGGGATGATAACTTACACGGCCTTTATTTATTTGTTGCCGCATAAAACCATCACGCTGATTGTTATGAACAGGCACTACAGGCCGGTTGATCGGTATCTCATGAAAATTGGGCCCGCCTAATCTGATCAATTGTGTATCAGTGTATGAAAATAGCCGTCCTTGCAATAATGGATCATTTGTAAAATCAATACCCGGAACTATATGACCCACATGAAAAGCGACCTGCTCTGTTTCTGCGAAAAAATTATCGGGATTCCGGTTAAGCGTCATTTTGCCTATTTTTTGTACCGGTACTAATTCTTCAGGTATTAATTTGGTCGGATCAAGTAAATCAAATTCAAAT
>JBGTNK010000163.1:0-11948 GCA_041743125.1 Chitinophagaceae bacterium | reverse complement strand
GTGGCTCTGTCAATGGCACAATTGGCGCCTATTTCCACGTCATCTTCAATAATTACATTACCAATTTGCGGTACTTTTTTATGATCATTTTCCGGATTAAAACGAAAGCCATCACTGCCTATGACTGTGCCTGAATGAATGATACAATTTTTGCCTATTTGTGTTTCTGAATAAATTTTAACACCGGCGAAGAGAGTAGTGTTATCACCAATGATTGCGTTGTCGCCAATATACACCTGCGGGTATATTTTTACATTATTTCCAATGACAGCATTTTCACCCACAAAGGAAAACTCACCGGCATAAATATCGCTGCCAACTTTAGCACTATCAGCAATAGAAGATAATTTGGATATTCCTTTTTTATTCAACTTCACTTCATTGTACATTTCCAATAATTGCGTAAAGGCATTGCCTGCATTTTCTACCCGTATCAAAGTAGTGGCAACAGGAGCTGTTAATTCAAAATCCTTGTTGATGATAACAACAGATGCCTTCGTGCCGTATAAGTATTGAGAATAAAGCGGATTGGCGAGAAACGATATGGAGCCCGGCACTCCTTCCTCTATTTTTGAAAGTTTGCTTACAGTAGCAGTATCGTCTCCTGTTACCTGCCCATTGAGAAGTCCGGCTATTTGTGCAGCAGTAAATTGCATGGTATCGGTTAGTTTAAATTTATTAAAATGATTGGACGATGTGAAGTTGTTTCAATGCGCTAAATTTTTTTGTTAAGTAACCTATTCTTTTAAAGATTTTTTACTCCTACCATCTGGTTACTTTCCTGGTCCCACACTTTTAGTTTAAAACAGGCATGGATGTCCCTGGGTGTTAACGAGGTTGTTTTGCAGTTTTGTAATTCCGTAAAATGCGCCATTACTTCCGGTAACCTGTAAAAAGGGATCTTGGCATTCAGGTGGTGAATATGATGATACCCGATATTACCCGTAAACCACGCCATCACCGGGTTCATTTTCATATAGCTGGAAGATTCCAGTGCCGCTTTTTCATATACCCAGTTTTTATTTTCGTAAAATTCTACACCCGGGAAATTGTGTTGGGCGTAAAATAAATAAGCACCCATTCCAAATGCGATAATAAAAGGTAAAAAAAACATAAAGAACCAGGCATCCCAGCCCCCATAGATAAAGAGGAGAACCGCTGCCGAAAAATGTAATAATAATGCAATCAGCGAGTCCACATGTTTACGGGGATTACTGATAAAAGAACGAAGGCACATGCCAATAATGAACATTGAAAAATATCCTAAAGCAATAGTGATGGGGTGCCTGATGGCGAGATATTCAAATTTTTGAAAAGAAGTCATATCCCTGTATTTTTTTTTAGTGACTATGGGATAAGAACCAATACTTGCACTAAATAATTTGGAATTATGATTATGGTGATGGTCGTGCGATCGCTTCCATATACTGGTTGGGGAAAGCATGTACATTCCAAAGATGGTCATAATGATCTCCGCGGTAGTAGATTTGGTTAATATGGTGTGATGCTGATGATCATGATAAATGATAAACATCCTGATCAATAATAAACCGGCTACGATACTTGCTACCAGTTTCAAAATGATAACAGGTAATAATATTGTGCTGACAAGTGCAGCTATTAACAATAGTAGAGTCGATATTGTATACAACCAGCTCCTGGTTCTTATTTCTTTTGCAAAAGGTTTAGTAGCCAAAATCAGGTTTTTACCAAGGAGCATTATCCGGAAATTTTTGGGTGAAGTTAATCTATTATAATTGAATGATTCACAACGCAACCCTCATCATTACATTATATAACAGTTCTTTTTAAAAAAGAGCTTTTCCCGTTTTTTAAATTGATTTGCCAGCAGGAAAAACACAATTATTCTATCTTTTTATTATAATGATAAGTGCTTGGTATGGATAAATATTTTCGAAGGAATCGTATTAAAGAAGACCCTGGTTTCGGGTTATTTTTCAACCAATTTAAAAGCAGCAAAGTCGTTTTTATATCTATTGACGGGAAGTCTGTGATATATTTATAAAAAGTCATGCATAAATTGTTTAAAGCAAGCCTGAAATTTCGGTAATTGCCTTAAAAACAATAAAATCTTCATTTTTTAACCGGCAACTAAACCTATCTTTGCTGCCCCGAATTTTTAAACCCTCGGGATTATTTTATCATGTTTGAAAACTTAATTAGAAAACAATTAAACGCTGAGGAACAGGAGACTGCCGCTGATCCGGGTAATGAAGGATCAGAAGTAGCTACAGCGACACAAAACGAACCTGTTGCAGAGGCCGCTAATGGCCATGCGCAAACCGCTCATGATGATTTTGACTGGAGCGTTGACAAGCGAAATATTACTTCCTACACAAAAGAAGAAAAAGAGAAGTATGACAAAGTGTATGACAACACTTTTGTGCAACTGAATGATGGAGAGTTAATGAAAGGCCTTGTGGTGGGTTTGACCAAAACCGATGTTGTATTGAATATCGGGTTTAAAAGTGATGGTCTCATATCACTTAATGAATTCCGTGATCTGCCAAACCTGAAGATTGGTGATGAAGTGGAGGTGATGATTGTTGATAAGGAAGACCGAAATGGTCACCTGAATTTAAGCAGGCGCCAGGCCCGCATCACCCGTGCATGGGAAAGAATTATGGAAGTGCATAAAACAGGTGAAGTTATTACTGGTATCGTTACATCTAAAACCAAAGGTGGTTTGATCGTTGATGTGTTTGGCATGGAAACTTTCTTACCGGGTTCTCAAATAGATGTAAAACCAGTTACAGACTATGACCAGTTTGTTGGGAAAACGATGGAGTTCAAAGTAGTGAAGATCAACGAAACGATAAAGAATGCAGTTGTTTCTCACAAGGCTCTTATTGAAAGTGATATTGAAGCGCAGCGGGCACAGATCATGAGTAAATTGGAGAAAGGCCAGGTATTAGAAGGTACCGTTAAGAACATTACGGACTTTGGAGCCTTTATGGATCTGGGTGGCCTGGATGGACTACTTTATATCACTGATATATCATGGGGTCGTATCTCTCATCCGGCTGAAGTATTAAAGATGGATCAAAAGATCAATGTAGTGGTACTTGACTTTGATGATGAGAAAAAACGTATCAGCCTTGGCTTAAAACAATTGACTCCTCATCCCTGGGATGTATTGTCAGAAAATATATCTGAAGGCAATGTAGTAAAAGGTAAAGTGGTTAATATAGAAGATTATGGTGCTTTTCTTGAAATCATGCCAGGTGTGGAAGGATTAGTGCATGTAAGCGAAATTACATGGGCTAATACGCCGGTCAATGCTAAAGAATTCTTTAAGCTGGGTGATGAGCATGAAGCTAAGATCGTTACTTTGGATAAATCAAGTCGTAAGATGAGTTTGTCTATTAAGCAACTTTCAGATGATCCATGGAATGATATTGAAACAAGGTTTGCGGAAGGCAGCCGGCATAACGGACTGGTTAAAAATATTACTAATTATGGTGTATTTATAGAACTGGCTCCCGGCATTGGTGGTATGATCCATATCAGCGACCTGAGTTGGTTAAAACGTTTCAATCATCCTGGTGAATACACAAAAGTAGGTGCCAATATTGATGTGGTGATAATGGGAATAGACAAAGCTAACCGCAAATTGCAATTAGGACATAAGCAACTGGAAGAAGATCCCTGGAATGCATTGCAGGATACATTTGCTATAGGTACTATGCATGAAGGTGCTGTTACCCGTCGTGATGATAAAGGTGCTGTGGTTCAATTGCCTTATGGATTGGAAGGCTTTGCTCCTAACCGTCACCTGACAAGAGAAGATGGTAAAAGCATCGGTGCGGATGAAAGTGCTCAGTTTGTAGTTATAGAATTTGATCGTAACGAAAAACGGATTGTACTATCCCACAGTCGTATTTGGGAACAAGGTCAAATAGAAGAAAAAGAAGCGGCGAAGAAAGAAGCCAGAGTTGAATCGGATAAAACGAAAAAGGCCGTCAAGAATATACAGGGAAAAGTAGAAAAAGCTACACTTGGTGATCTTGGTGTACTGGCAGACCTGAAGAAAAAAATGGAAGGTGGGGAAGCTGGTGCTGCAGAGCAAGACAAACCAGAATAATTTTCTAAAGTGTTGTAATAATCAAGCTGTTCATCTTTTGATGAGCAGCTTTTTTTTACATGACAATTGAGAATTAATAACTTTCAATTGCTTAATTTACGGCGATATTGCTTGTTAAAAATTATCACCATGGGTTCGTTGGCCGAACGACTAAAAACATTTCATTTTATTCGCAAAATTATTTATGCCATTGTTGGCCTTATGTTTTACCCGGGACTGGCAATTTTTAATAAATTAAAAATTTCAGGAACAGAACATCTTAAAAAGCTTCCCCGTGAAAATGTTTTGTTTGTAAGTAATCACCAAACTTATTTCGCGGATGTGATTGCTATTTTGCACATTTTCTGTGCAGTGAAATGGGGCAAAATGGATAGAATAGGAATTCCGTATTACTTATTAAACCCGTTTACAAGGGTAAATTACGTAGCAGCAGAGCAAACCATGAACGGTACCTGGCTAAGCCGGATGTTTGCTATGGCCGGAGCATTGACCGTTAAGCGAACCTGGAATGCGGATGCGAATGAAACCCGCAAAGGACTTGATCCATCCGATACCAGGAAAATTACAAGAGCGCTGGAAAAAAATTGGGTGATCACTTTTCCCCAGGGAACCACCAAAGCCTTTGCACCCGGAAGAAAAGGAACCGTACTTATTATTAAGCAAACCAGGCCTATTATTATTCCGGTGGTCATTGATGGGTTCTCGAAAGCTTTTAATAAAACGGGCCTTAAACTAAAAAAAAGAGGGTCTATTTTAACAGTTCGATTTAAACCACCCCTGGCAATTGATTTTGAAGCCAAATCAGAAATCATCCTAAACCAGTTGATGGAATCTATTGAACAAACAAGCAGATACATGATAGAAGATTGCAAGGAACAAGTAAAGGAACCTGAAACGTAGCATGAAGTGATAATTCAATTTTAAATATGAATTGTACTTTCATTTTTCAATTAATTATTATTTGTTATAAAGATTGTAGTCATTTGCCATTCATTTCGGAACGTGCTAAATTGCACTTTTCATATACTATCTGGATGAGGAGTTAGTTGAGTGAAAGCAGTAAAATCCCATTATCTATGCAACAAAAACCAGTTACTATTAAAGAAATTGCGGAGCAGTTAAATGTTTCTGTTTCCACAGTTTCCAGGGCCTTGCACAATCACCCGAGTATTGGGCTGCGCACTAAAATGCAGGTGCAGGAACTGGCTTCCGAGTTGAATTATGAACCTAACCAGGCCGCTATTTCTTTTAAACAGGGAAAGACTTTTATACTAGGCGTTATCCTTCCCAATCTTGGCGAAGAATTTTTTTCTACTGCAATAAATGGCATTGAGGATGTAGCAATACTAAACAATTATACTGTTTTGATAGGCCAGTCTCATGACGATATTGATCGTGAAAAAAAGCTTGTGGATACTATGCGCCGCCACCGGGTAGATGGCCTGGTTGTTTCTGTAACAAAAAATACAAGTTCATTTGATCATTTTGAACAATTAAAAAATTATTCAATTCCCATTGTTTTTTTTGACAGGGTCCCGGATATAAAAGACGCATATACGGTGTCCTGTAATTTGCAAAGCAGTTCTTTGTATTTAGTAAATTGGTTGGTGAGTAAAGGCCATAAGGATATCGGGTTCATAAAAGGGCCGGATGCTATGCAGCCATACGGAGGCAGACTTTCCGGTTACCGCGAAGGATTAAAGAATAATAAGATTCCCGAGAATAAGGATTTCATGGTACAAACGGATCTTAGCAGGGAAAATACGATCAAAGCAATGGAGCAATTGCTTCGTCTAAAAAAACGACCCACGGCAATCATAACATTCAATGATTATGTTGCCCTGGACGCAATAAAATATGCACGGAGCCAGAATCTGAAAATAAACGAAGACATTTTTTTTGTAAGCTATGCCAATTTGCCAATGACCAATTACCTGGATGAACCACCTTTGGCATCTGTAGAACAATTTCCTTACAAACAAGCAGAAAAAGCAACCGATATTCTTATTAAATTGATCAATAAAAGAGACGATTTAATTGCCACTAATAAAATTGTACTGGAAGGCAAGGTAATAATTCACGAAGTAGGCACTAAAAAAAGTAAGAATATTTGAGAATTCAAAAACTACAGCACTTCCCAGTTAGCAAAAAGGTATAACTAAACAAATTTAAATATCATATTAAGCCTATGATTTTTAGATTAAATTGAATGATCCGGTCAATTACCAGTTATATCGCTGGCTGGTTAAATTCAATTTTGCGGTTTTATTTTACACACTTACATTTGCGCCGGAGAGATGGCAGAGCGGTCGAATGCGGCGGTCTTGAAAACCGTTGAGGTGAAAGCCTCCAGGGGTTCGAATCCCTTTCTCTCCGCCAGATAACATTTCAAAAGTATTAAATCCTTGCAAACGCAAAGTAGGCAAGGATTTCTTATTTTGCACTCCTCCAATCATTCAAAATCCCTCAAAGAAATGGGTCTAAATTGAGATCTTTTTCAGTTTAACTTCGAGGTCTCTCAAAATTGATGAAACCAGTAACTGGCATCTGCGATTATATCTAATAAACAAAAACTGTATGCCTGCACTATTTTATGCCTACATTGTCGATGGGATCTGTAATTCTTGCTGTAAAAGCTGGCACTCATTAAAAAGGTTATCTATGTTTTGTTTTACTTTAGTTGTATATAAACTAAGTTTTTGCCTTGTTACTGTCGTGATTTTTATCCCTCTTTTCTGCAGATAATATTTTGCAATAACAGGATAGACATAATGTACAATGTCCATATTCCTGTTCAAAAACTGCTGCACTTTGTCAACCTCTGCCAATAATCCGGAATTATTATAATTCTTGCAAAGCCATACAATAAGTTCGGGCCAGAAGTTTCCCTGGATGCACGACAGCCCTGAAGAGCCAGCCCTGAGTGAGTTAATTGCATGTCCCTGGTAAGCGACATAAAAACCAAATTGAGGGTTTATACAAGCAGTTTGTTTCAATTTTTCTCTTACATCACCAATGTTGCAGCAAGTGTCCTTATGATAAATAACTCTCCCTGTACCAACGAATTCTTTTAGTTGATGAGGTGGAATCAACCTTTTATATTCCACAGGGCATTCATAAAAACCCAATGGTATATTCTCTGTCAAATTCAATAATTCATACATTCTCTCAGTGAAGACCATATCTGACTCGGTTTCCGCAGCCAGCATATTTGAATTGACTATTACCGCCTGAATTCCCTGATCGTATATTCTTTTAACAAATTCAGCTTGTTCCTGTAATGTTCCATTAAAAGTACCTGTTGCCATAACCGGAATGGAACTATTGGCGATTTTGACAACATGTGCAACAATATCCAATCTTTCGGAATCGCTCAATTCAAACATTTCGCTGGACAGACAATTCGCAAATAACCCCGCTGCGCCAGATTTTATATACAACTCTGTTATGGCAGTTAATCCATCATAATCTACCTCCCCGTTTTCAAGAAACGGAGTAATCATGACAGGGATGAATTTTTTCTTTACTTCATTCATACTTTCAATTATAAAATTATTCATTTTGAAAATCTGAGATTTTCTATCGTTCAAATTTCTCTTTCTCTTTTTTCCTGAATCTTGTAAGTATCAGGCCTGATAAAAAAATTACCAGTGTACCCACCACAATCACCATCTGTATATGAAACGGGCTCCTGAGATAACCATACCGTTCAGGAATATTATTCGAAAAAGTCATCCACAGTATAACCAGAAGCCCTATGGTTGTTGCAGTAATAGCTTCCACATTTTTTGTTCTGTGCCCTGCTATCCCCAATAAAAAAAGGCCCAATATGCCACCAGCAAAAATTCCGGACAATTGCCACCATATATCCAGGATACTCTTGATACCAATCATACTCACACCTGCACCCATACCCAATAATCCTGCAGCAACTGTTCCTATCCGAAGCACTTTCAGATTTTGCCTGTCAGAAATATTCTTTTTCAAGTAACGCTTGTAAATGTCTTCTGTAAATACAGTTGCAGATGCGTTTATTCCGGAACTGATAGTGCTCATGGCTGCAGCAAGTATTGAAGAAATAATAAGCCCAAGCAAACCTGCGGGAATCCTGGACACCTAAAATGTGGCACTACTTTATCTCCATAATCTGAAGGACTAAGTGAAGAAGCAAGTTGCGAAATACTTTCAGGAGTAGCAGATGCGGGTAGTGTTGAGAGGGCCGTTTGATACCGGATACTCTCCATAAGTTCAGGATGCACCTGGTAATACGCATAAAGACATGTTCCAATTATAAAAAATAAAAAAGAAACGGGAACATAAAACCAAACACTCAACCATACGGATTTCGATGCTTCGCCTGAGGATTTTGCCGTATGGTATCTTTGCACATAATTCTGGTCCATACCAAAATTGTTAAGATTGATGAAGAATCCATATAGTAATATCACCCAAAAAGTCGACTTGTCTAACCCTCCTGTAAAACTGCCTAAACTAAATTTATCATCTCTTTGACCTATTTTAATAATTGCTGATACGCCCCCGGGTATATCAGCAATTATCAAATAAATAATCAGTAATGCCCCTACAGTAATAAGAATAGCCTGCACTACTTCAGTCCAAATTACAGCCTCCATTCCCCCTACAACTGTATACACAATAATACAAATACCCATTATGAACATAATCACAGCCATATCATAACCGGTCAGGGCCTGCAAAGTGAGAGCAATACCAAAAAAGATAGACCCCATTCTTGCTAACTGAGTCAGCAGGAAACAAATCACCGCATAGGTTCTTGCCCATGGACCAAACCGGTGTTCGAGATGGCTATAGGCAGATACACCGCCATATCGGCGATAAAAGGGAATAAAATATTTTGAAGCAACCCATGCAGCCAATGGAAGTGAAATACTAAAGACAAAGGCATTCCAGTTACTACCATATGCCTTTCCGGGAACACCTATAAAAGTATTACTGCTTAAAAAAGTTGCATAGATAGAAAGTCCAACAGCCCACATCGGTATTTTTCCTGATGCCTTTGTAAACTGATCTGAACTTTTCTTCTTTCTCGAAAAATAGAAACCCACCAGCATCATGATAAACAGGTACACAATTATTATTAATACATCCGGTAGTGGCAGATTATTCATTGGCTTATAAAAAAACAAACATACACTGATTAAAAAATGGAATATTATAGAATATTCCCCAGGTTTTGTAGGATTTTATCATTATTTATATTTTCTGGCAACTGAAACAACCGACAAATTATGTTTAAGTATCAATAAGCAAATCAATAATGAAATAAGCACTAAAGAGTATGCATAGGAGGAATTCCCGAAAATTATTTGCATTGTCAATAGGATAATGACAGCTGATTTTCTTACTTTCATTATATTTCAGGTTATTGCAAAATGCCTCCACATTTTCATGATGTACCCGTCAGGCTTCAATGTTGTCATGCTATCAGACTTGGTAAGCAGCCTTCATTTCCCCGGAATTAAGTTAATTCAGAAAGAGCAAAACAAAAACAAATCCTTCGCATCTCGGACATCCGGGAAGTAAATTTTATATGTGAGGTGTAAAAAACATGGAAATGCCTATTTTCCCTGTAGAACAAAATTGCCGTTATGAGGGTTATCTTGACGTGCTGCCTTGCAAAAACAATTCGTGCAATGAAAAAAGGAATAGCAAGTACTAATAATAAGAAGAACCTTTAACTTTAATAGCATGAAATTATCAGCAACATTGATAGCTATTCTGTACTTTATAAATTGTATAAGTGCACAAACAACGCCGGCACGATTAATTATTCGGGGAGATGATATGGGTTTTGCACATGCCGGCAATCAGGGTTTAATTGAATCCTACAAAAACGGTATTGAAAAATCAATCGAAGTATTAGCGCCATCTCCCTGGTTTCCTGAAGCGGTACAACTACTAAAGGAAAATTCCGGTGTTGATGTGGGTGTCCATCTTACCTTAACAAGTGAATGGGAAAATGTAAAATGGCGCCCGTTAACAGACTGCAAAAGCCTTACGGATGAAGCTGGTTATTTCTACCCCATGATCTGGCCGAATAAAAGTTATCCCAACAGGAATTTACTGGCGCATGAATGGAAACTGGATGAAATAGAAAAAGAATGGCGTGCACAAATTGAACTGGCTTTAAAAGAAATACCTCGCATCAGCCATATTTCGGGACACATGGGTTGTACCGGAATGGATAAACAGGTAACAGCCCTGGCCAGAAAATTAGCGAAAGAATATAATATAGATATAGAACCAAAAGATTTTAATGTAATTGGTGTTGGCTATAAAGGTGCACATACAACAAGCGCAGAAAAGATTAAAAGTTTTATTGACATGCTTGGTGCCTTGCAAACTGGTAAAACTTATTTGTTTGTTGATCATCCGGCAATAAATTCACCTGAGTTACAGGCAATACATCATGTAGGTTATACAAATGTTGCAGAAGACAGGCAGGGTGTGGTGGATTTGTTTACGAGTTATGAGGTAAAAAAAATCATTCAGCAAAAAGGTATACAATTGATCAGCTACAAAGATTTATTGAAGTAATGGCTACAACACATTTTGATATTGACCAGCATCATCAATCACCAATACCCAATCCTGTCCGTAACCAGTAGATGGGGGATTGAATTTCTGAAGGCCTTTATTTTTCATCGTCCCCATTTCAGTTGTTTTTCCGCTGCGTGGATCATACCAGTAGGCGTGTAATGTTTCCCCTTTAATTTTATTTAAATGTACCGTAAAAGGTTTTCCTGCCGATGTATAGATAAATGCATAATCCTTGCCTCGTGTTGCCTGTATGCGTTCAGCAGGAACGTAATTATTTTCTTCAATTAGCGACTGATCAGGAATTCTATCAAGCATAGGATGCGATTCAATAAGCTTCCTTACAAATTGCATTTGGTTTGCGCCGGGTAAATTCAATGCCTCATACCAATACATATGCGGTCCATTTACCGGCTCATGTTTTGGTGAAAACATTTGCCAGACATCATGACAACCATATGTGTGCCCGAAAGCGCCTGCAAACAGATCCAGGTAAGCGTATTTGCGCACATCATAAGCGCTGCTGGTGCCCAATTCCTTTACATTAAAGCACACAGGATGGTCTTCGTAGATTGGTTCTGCATCAATTACAGGTTTAACGGGCGTTAAATTGTAAGCCAGTTGAATTTTATCGTAGATCGTGTTATCCCGGCAATGACCACTTTGAAACATATTAAATGCCAGCCAGGGTTCTTTATGAAACCATGTTGCCGAGCCGGAATCACTGGGTTGTGGATGAAAGCTAATGACCGCTTTATTATTGGTTGCCTCCATAATGCCTTCGCCCATCGCATTCCAGATAGCAACGTCATTTGCATTCCTCGGCAAACGGTCTCCGCCTAAAACCCAGATAATATTTATTTTGTTTTTATAACGACTGCCGATCCAATGACCATAAATTTTTGCATTTGTTGTGTTGAAAATTTCCGGGCCAGCACCCCAGCGGTCCTTAAACACTTTATCGCCCCAGGTTGGTAACATACCAATGTTCAAATTGTAGTCGTTTGCTTTATCAACAACATAATCAACAAACTTAAAATAAGCTTCATTGGGTTTTGTGGGATCGTTATTTATCAAAGGCCTGTCACCATTTGCATTAGGTGTATCCAGTCCATTTAGCTCGGACAATACAACAGCCTGGATAATTGTGAAACCTTGTTCAGCACGTTTTTTAAAATATTTATCTACCTCATCTTTATTTAAGCGATGAAACATCTCCCATCCGGTATCGCCGAGCCAGAAGAACGGCTGGCCATTTTTTAAT